>JAWODN010000136.1:0-10671 GCA_046483285.1 Candidatus Aminicenantota bacterium
AACAATTTCTTTTAAAGGAAGCGGCTTGGCTGGAGGACGGGCGGAGAAGTCTTCTTTTTGCAATTCCGCTGGAGAGAATTTGTTTAAAAGGATTCCCAGCAAAGTGGGGAAGCAGAACCGGCCTTGACATCTCCCCATGCTTACTCTTGTCTGTCTCTTAATTTTATCTAAGTTGATTTCGCCGGTTTCCATGGTTTTTAGAATAGATTTGAATTCAATTTCTTCACAACGGCAGATTATGGTTTCGGAAGTGAGCAATTGGTTCAAACCAAACCGGAAGGCATAAATTTCCTTAAGGAAGTCTTGATACCAATGAAGACGGGACACAGCTTTTTGCAGCCGGGACAAAGACTGATGGGCCTTATGTTTTGAAATCACGCCCAGCTGCGCGGCGGCCTCGGTGGCAGCGATCTTACCTTCCAAAACGGCCGTTTTCACTCCTCCGATCCCGGTACAGTCGCCGGCGGCGAAAATTCCTTTTTTTGAGGTTTCGAATTTAGGATTCACTTTAGGGGCCCATCCTCTTAAAAGAGAATCACACTCATGTTCACATCCGGCCATATGGCTGAAAGTTGTTGACGGCGTGAATCCGAAATTCAGGCAAAGGGTGTCTATATCCAAAGTCTTCCCGGTGCCTGTTTGAGGTTCCCAATTATCATTTGTTTCTGCGAAAGTAATCTTTTCCAGAAAATCCCGGCCTTCGGCGCTGACAATCATATGGTTATAGTGAACCGGAATGCGGTGTTTTTTCAAAACAGCCAAGTATTGAATTCCCTTCCACAACAGGTCTGGAGCCCGTCTGAGCCGGAGGGACCACTTCATCCATTGGGTGAAAGAAGAAGCCTCTAGAACTCCAATGACATGAGCACCGTTTTTAACTAATTGAGAGGCCGTATACAGGAGAAGAGGTCCTGTTCCGGCTATCAAGGTTTTTCCTTGAGGAATGACACCTTGGCTCTTGAGCAGTATCTGAGCTCCGCCCAGAGACATAACTCCGGGCAAGGTCCAGCCGGGGAATGCCACGGGAGTTTCATAGGCACCTTCAGCAATCAGAAGCTTTTTTGCCTTGATGAGAGGGTGATTTTTGTTGTCGGTGGAAATGATTTTATCATCGAAAATGCCCCAAACCAAGGTTTTGTTTAGAAAATCAACATTCTGAGCTTCCACCAAAGCATTATTAAGTTTTTTGAAAAGATTTTCATTCTGAGCTTTGATATGACGTGTTTGCGGTTCGAGGGGCGGAAGCACCTGTCGAAAGATTTGTCCTCCGATTAGCAGATCTTCGCCAATAACAGTAACATTCATTCCAAGCTCAGCTGCGGTTACAGCGGCGCTGAGGCCCGCGGGCCCGGTTCCGATTATAACAAAATCTCTCTCTTCCAATTTATTTCATCCGCTCCGCTGTTAGTCACCGGTGGTGATTTTCATTGAAGGCTCTGCGAAGGTCTGGCATGCCCTCACCCGGGTTCCATTCTCAAGTTTAACCAGACAGTCATGACATAGGCCCATGCCGCAATAATATCCTCTGGTTTTTTTATTTATAAAAGTCCTTCTTATAGCCTTTTTGCCGGACGATAAGATAACTATGGCCACTGTTTCCCCCTGATAAGCTGTTAGAAATTCACCATCCACTTGAATGAGAAACAGATCCCCTCTTTTTATGGACTTGAGACGCTTTATCATTCACACTGGCCTTTTAGCGGCTTTAGAAGGGTGATGGATAACACCGCATACCTGCGGCGACCTCGACCCAGTCATCATCCGAAGAAAGTATTATATTGAAAAAAAATCAATTCTGTCAACTATATTGTATACAATATAATTTTATATCATTAAATCCCGCTTGATTATCCTGGCTGATGAAAGGGGCATTGGAAGGGCGCAGTTCAGAAATGACGGTCATCGGGGGCCCGAAGAAAGGAGTGGCACGAAAATAAAATTTTTGACACGAATAATCTCCTGTGGTATAAATCATATTCTGCAGATTCAGCCCGGCCGCACACAAAGCTCTCTGGTGCCGGTTTTCTAATCCGGCGGATTCACGGGCCGGGATGGCTGCTGATGCAAGGCGTCATTATAACTATGCATATCGCTGACGGTATTCTCTCCCCTGAAATCTCTGTCGCGGCCGGTGCCGTTTCCGTGGGCGCTCTGTATGTCTTCGGGAAAAAGGCCGCATCTGAAGATATTCCCAAGATGGGGATTATGGCGGCCGCGCTTTTTGTGGCCTCACTCATTCATTTTCCCGTGGCCGGCACATCCGTTCATTTGGGGTTGTTCGGGCTGGCGGGGATTCTCTTGGGTTTCCGTTCGATTCCCGTGGTGTTCACAGCGCTTTTGTTTCAGTCTCTGCTGTTTCAACACGGGGGGCTGCTGTCTTTGGGAGTGAATGTGATCAATATGAGCGCCGGAGCAGTTGCGGCCTGTCTGCTATGGCGGATCCGTTTTATTCCGGAGGCGGCGAGGGCTTTTTTGGCCGGATTTGCGGGGATTCTCCTGCCGGCTCTGCTGATGGCGGCTGAATTTGAGATTTCCGGATACGGCCGGGGGATTTATTACTTGATGAGTATCTATGTTATTGTCGCGGGAATCGAGGGTGTTCTCACCGCCGTCATTGTGGAGTTTTTCAGAAAAGTTGAGCCCAGTTTGTTGACATCAGGTTCATGAGAAGGAGGAAACATGAAGAAAACAGCACTCAGCGTTTTTATTTTGATTTGGGCCGCCGGGCTGACCCATGCCCATAAACTTGACGTGAACATCATCGAGCATGCGCCGGCGGTGGTGGTCGAGTCAAAATACGCAGGTCATGACCATGGTTTATCCGGAGGAGAGGTCACTGTGTACGCTCCCGGAGAAAGCGAAGAGGCTTACCAGACCGGAAAAACCGATGCGGCGGGAAAGTTCGCCTTTGTTCCGGATGAAACCGGAGAATGGCGGGTGGTGGTGGATGACGGGACCGGGCATCGAAGTGAATTGACCGTAGCTGTGGGAGAAAATTTTTTCATTCAGGAAACCGTGGAGCCGGGTCCGGGAAAAGCCTTGACCGGTCTTGAAACCGCTCCTGCCGGAATTCCGGCTGTTTGGAAGGCGGTGGTGGGGATCAGCCTGCTCTTTGGAATCGCCGGAATCCTGTACGGCATTAAATCCCGCCGGGAGTCTTCCGGGTAAATTTGGAAGGCGAGTCCCTTGAAACATGATTATTTAGATAAATACAGCGGTCTTGACTCCTCTCTTCACAAGCTGGATGTCAGAATCAAGCTGGTTTGTTTTTTACTGGCGGTGGTTGCGGTGGTTTCTGAACCGCGTGGCGATATCTCGGGATTCCCATTTTATTATATTCTCATACTGCTTCTGGCGGCGGCGAGCCGGATCCCGTCCGCCTTTATTTTTAAGCGCTGCTTGATCGCCTCGCCTTTCATCATCATGGCCGCCGGTGTGCTACCCCTGTCCTATATGTTCAGCAAGGATTCCCCGCCGCTTTCTCTGGATATCTGGCTTTACCACCCCCTTTCTATATTGTTGAAGGCGTATGCGGCGATTATTCTGCTGACGCTGCTGACCTCCACGGGAAAGTTTCACCGCTTACTGAAAGGACTGCGGACATTGAAGTTTCCTCCGGTCTTGGGCATCATGTCCGCTTTGATGTACAGGTATATTTTTATTTTGAACGATGAAAGGCTGCGCACGAACCGGGCCCGGATCAGCCGGACCGCCGGAAAGCCCGGGATCAGCCGTTTCCGTATTTACGGAAATCAGGCGGCTTTGATTTTTCTCAGAGGATGGAAGAGAGCCCGGAATGTTTACCATGCCATGTTGTCCCGGGGATTCAACGGCGAATTTCCGGAATATGAAGGATTTCACTTGAAGTCTTGGGATATGATATTCTCGATTGTGTTTCTGCTGAGTTTTGCCGGAGTCAGATTTGGATTATGAGAAACCGAAGAGGAACCGTACAGTTTGATAATCTCAGATTCAATTATGAGAAAGACCATGCCGTTCTGGACGGGGTGACTCTCGATATCCGCAGCGGTGAGAACTTCGGGATCATCGGACCTTCCGGCGCGGGGAAATCCACCCTGCTGCTGCATCTCAACGGTCTTCTCCGGGGAGAAGGAACCGTGAAGATCGGAGGGATCGACGTTAATAAAAACACGGCGCCTGAAATCCGTGGGAAGGTGGGGCTGGTTTTTCAAAATCCGGATGACCAGTTGTTTAATCCCACGGTGGAAGAGGACGTGGCTTTTGGGCCGCTCAACCTGAGGCTGAAGCCTGAAGAAGTCCGGCGGCGGGTGCGGGAAGCCCTGCGGGAAATGCGGCTGGAAGGATATGAGGAGAGGTCTTCGCATCATTTATCTTTCGGAGAGCGGAAAAGAGTCGCTTTGGCCACGGTTTTAGCCATGAGCCCCGAGGTGGTGGCCTTTGATGAACCGTTTTCCAATTTGGATCCTTCCATGGTGGAGCAGCTTCTGCACATCATAAAAAGACTTCCGGCGACAGTGATCATTGTTTCCCAGGAGATCATACCTGTGGCGGCGTGCTGTGACCGGATCGCTGTTTTAAAAGACGGTAAAATTGTCACCGCCGGACCGGCGTATGACATTGTCCGGGACAGGGACCTGCTTCGGTCCTGCGGCCTGGATATTTCCATCTATGAATCTGTCTGCAGGAAAATCTTTTAATCTGTGGTTCACATCCGGGGAGAAAGCGGGTGCGGTTGAGGGGGATTTGACACCTGCAAAGGGCGTGGGGTATCTTAATTCTGAGCTTATTCCTTCTCTTCTGCGGCCTTTGGAAAGAGGCCCGGGTGGCCGCCGGAGTGCTCGAGAGGGCGATTTTCCGGCCCGGTGAAAAATAAAAAAAGGAGGCACGGTCATGAAGATGTATTTAAACGGAAATTGGGTGGACCGGGATGACAAGATTGATGTGACCGATCCCTATGACGGTTCGGTTATTGATACGGTCCCCTCCGCTTCGGCTGAGGATGTGGACAAAGCCTATGCCGCGGCGGAGGAAGGATTTCAAGCCGCCCGGAAAATGACGGTGTATGACCGCGCGCGGATTTTATATAAGACCGCGGACCTTGTTTCCGGCAGGATGGAAGAATTCGCCGCGGTCATCGCCCGTGAAGGTTCCAAAACCATCCGGGAAGCCCGCAAGGAGGCTTTCCGCTGCGTCAATACCCTCACCGTTGCGGCCGAGGAATCCAAACGCATCTTAGGCGAAACCATTCCCTTTGATTCCTTTCCGGGAGGAGAGCAGAGAAAAGGCTATTACACCCGCTTTCCCATTGGGATTATCCTGGCCATTACTCCGTTTAACGATCCCTTGAACCTGGTGGCTCACAAATTGGGACCGGCCATTGCGGCGGGAAATTCGGTGGTGCTCAAACCGGCCACGGTTACCCCCCTCTCGGCCTTGAAACTGGCTGAAGTTTTTGAGGAGGCCGGGCTGCCGGCGAATGTGCTTCAAGTGATCACCGGAAGAGGCGGTGAAATCGGAGACGCGCTGGTCAAAGACAAACGCCCCCGCATGGTCTCCTTTACCGGCGGTGTGGAAGCCGGAGAACGGATCGCCTCACTGGCAGGGATAAAAAAGATGGGAATGGAGCTGGGGTCCGATTCTCCCGTCATTGTCTGGAAGGACGCCTCCCTTCAGTGGTCGGTGGAATCCTGCGTGTCCGGAGCTTTCTGGGCCGCCGGACAGAACTGCATCGGCGTGCAGCGCATATACATTCACCACGAGATTTACGGGGATTTTAAAGACCTGTTTATTCAAAAAACAGCCGCTTACCGTATCGGCGATAAAATGAAGGAAGAAACCGACATGGGGCCGATGATTACAGAAGGAGAGGCCGTGCGAGTGACACGGTGGATCCAGGATGCCGTGGATCAAGGCGCCCGGGTGCTTTTCGGAGGCAAGCGGGACGGGGCTTTGCTGGAGCCGACGGTTCTGGAAAACGTTCCTGAAAACGCGGTGATCCATTACGATGAAGTTTTCGGTCCCACGGTCAACCTTTATCCGGTTTCAGACCTGGATGAGGCGGTCGCCAAAGCCAATTCCGTCAACTTCGGCCTGCATGCCGCGATCTTCACCCAAAATCTGGACGCCGCGTTCAAAGCCGCTTATGATCTGGATTGCGGCGGCGTTATGATCAACGACTCCACAGATTACCGCCTTGATTCCATGCCCTTCGGAGGGGTGAAGCATTCCGGTCTGGGACGCGAAGGTGTCAAGTTCGCTCTCCAGGAAATGACCGAGCCCAAGGTGATTTCTTTTTATTTGCCTGAGATGTGAATTTTTTTTGGATATCACCAGGCATAGCAAAAATTCAGCGATCCGATGATGTGATTTTCAGTCTGTGACAGAAATTGCTGGGTTTTGCCAACATATGAATAACGGAAAACCAATGGTTTCCACCGCAGATCGATTCCCAGCACCAAGTCACCGACAAAATTTCTCTTTTCAATCCGGCTGCTGTTGAGGCGCCCGGAACCGTCCAGGAAAATATTTCTTAAAATCCCGTGACCGCCGGCGAAGGCGAATATCTGGAGGCTTAAGGAAGAAGCATCAGTCGCCGGAGCATATCCTTCCGCCAGAGAAGTCCCGCCTTCTCCGCCCGGCCGGATGAAGAAGGAGCCGAGGTTATTATTCATGTTGAGCCCGGCTCTGAGTTCCAGCCCTCCAGCCGCGGCTGTGACCACATTTCCGATGCTGCCTCCCAGGTGACCCAGAATTTCGAATGACCAGTCGCGGCGGAAGGAACCGGCGGCGATCCGGCGCTTGTGGCTTCCCCAAATGGTGAAAGCCGGCCCGGCATTCAGCTGGCTGTCCCATCCGCGGGGAGTCTTGAGCTTGAACAGCCAATGAACGAATTCCTGAATGTCCCCGGCAAAAGAATTGGGCCCCACCACACCGAATTCCATTTGAAAAAGATTGCTGTGGGATGAGAACCTTTGTTCCAGCCCGGCTCCAAGGTAGGTGATACCGCCATAGGGGCGGTCCTTTTCATTTTTTTCTGAAGTGATATCCGAAGGGGTATACATGATCTGGCCCAGGGACAGGCGAACGGCGCGGGTGAAATTCTCACCAACATTCTCAGGAAGAGGAAACATCCAGAGTATATTCACGCCGTTGGTGTAGTACCGGTCGGTCAACGCGAAGAGGTCGTTTTCAAAAGTCAGGCTCAGATTGCCGTGGTTTTCGTGTTCCCGGGGCAGAAGGGGGGCGGCCAGGGCTAAAATTGATACGGCGGCAAAAAAAACAATTAGAAATGATTTTTTCATCCCGGGCGGAATCCAGCCGGCGGGCTCACCCTCTTTTTTCATCCGAGGCGACTCAGGTCCGCTCACCATCCAGGTTCTCTTAAAGTTTCTTCGAAAAGTTTGAATATTCTTTTATACTCGTCGGTCCAGGAAGAAGGATTGCGAAAAGAATGGCCTTCAACAGGATAGATGGCGGCTTCCCAGTTTTCTTTTCCCAGTTCGATTAATCGCTGCACCAATCTGACTGTATCCTGAAAATGAACATTGGTGTCCACCATCCCATGGCAGATGAGAAGGGCACCCTCTAGACCTTCGGCAAAGTGGACAGGAGAGCTTTTTTCGTAAGCTTCAGGATCGTTATGTGGCCGGTTGAGGATATTCACGGTGTAGCCGGGATGGTAGTGGGCCCAGTCAGTAACCGGCCGGAGGGCGGCACCCGAAGCAAAAACGTCAGGCTGGGTGAACATGGCCATCAAGGTGAGAAAGCCGCCGTAGCTTCCTCCGTAGGCACCGATCCGGTTTGGATCGGCTCCTAATTCTTCCGCTAAAAAGCGGGCTCCGTCCACAATATCGTCCAGGTCTTTGCCGCCCATGTGTCTGTAGGTTGCCGTTCGGCAGTCTCGGCCGTAGCCGGCGCTTCCTCTGTAATCGATGTCCAGCACTAAATATCCCTTTTCCATAAGGAAGTTGTGGAACATGTATTCCCGGTAATAACTGCTCCAGCCTTTGTGAGCATTTTGGAGATAGCCGGCGCCGTGGATAAAGATAACGGACGGTTTGGCAGGATGCCAATGCCGGGGCTGGTAAAGACGGGCATAAACTTCAGTTTCGTCCCGCGCTTCAAAAGTAATAACTTCAGGGTTATGCCAGGAATAAGAACGAAACTCTTCTGTGGTTGATAAAGTTATGGGTTCGGCTTGTGCGCCGGCTCGGTTGGGCTGCAGGTAGAGTTCTGGGGGATGGTTTGAGGATGAGAACAGACTGGCAATGGTGGTTTCGTCGGGAGAAATTATTGGTGTGTGCTGACCCTCGAGAGTTGTGATTTTTGTCCTGGTACCTCCGCCGGCATTCATGATGTACAAATGCCTTTCACCGGGATGTTCTTCATTGGTGATCAGGTAAAAATGATTGCCGTCATTGGATAACCGGGCCTGGTAAACTTCGAATTCACCTGAGGTCAGTTGTTTGGGAGAGCCCTCCGGGGAACTTCTGTACAAATGCGCGAATCCGTCTTTTTCTGAAATGAAATAAAAATAGCGGCTGTCCGGCTGCCAGACAAGGTTGGTTATTCCCAAATTTCCAACCCAGGCTGTGTCATGAATATGGAAAAGGACTTTTGCCTTTGCGGCTTCCGGATCCAGCAGAAAAATCCATTCATTTTTTCGGTCTTCTGACCTGGCGGTGAGAAGGCAGTGGCGACCGTCAGGTGACCAGTGGGTGGAGGAAGGATAGATGTTTTCCTTTTCCATTCCCCAGTCAAGCCAGGCGACTTCTCCGCTGCCGGTGTCCATGATTCCGGCCTTGTATTTCCTGGGAATATGGGCGGCTTTAGTGTGAGAGCGAATGGTTTGAGTGTAGCCTGAGCGGGTGACATAATCAGGCACAATTGTTTCCTTGGCCTCAGGAATTTCCTCGCTGAGGAAGAAAATGACCTTTTTTTCCGCGGGAGTGATCTCAAGATGATAAGCGCTTTGTTCTTTCTTTAGATGGAATGGTTTTCTTCTTTTTTTGGCCGGCCCCAGGGAAAGAGAGGGGGTCCTGCCTTCCTGGGTTTGGCGTTTTTGGAATTCCTTAAAAAGTTCAATCTGCTGATCCCTGTACCATTTGAGAATCTCACCGGGTTTTTCGGGCTGAGGAGGATCTTTCCTGCTGAAAGAAGTCATCTGCTGAAGAGTGCCGTCTTCAAGAGACAAGAGAAACAGGTTTTCCGAAGAAACGAAAACGATTTTCTTTTGATCGAAAGAAAATCCGGCGCTGGACGCCCGCTCATCCGTAAGGATGAAGGGGGTTATTTTTCCGGATGGGACATCAAGAAGACTTATATCTCCGTCTCGAAGAAGCAGAGCTTGGGATTTATCCCGATTGTAAATAAGTCTTTGTCCGGCCTCGAAGAAAAACCTTGAATAGCGGCCCTCTTGAATAACAGGGGGAGATTGAAGCATGTCCTCGATTTCAATTTTTTGGATTTCCCGGGAAGACTTTTCCCATCGATAAAAGTTTTCTTGTGTCTTTTCGGGTTTTTTCCAGCGAAAATATAAATAGCGGCTGTCCAATGACCACATAGGCGCAGATGGGGATGAACCAATGAATTCTTCCCCCTCCATAATCTCCCCGATAGTCAACCTGCGAGTTTTTTCTTCAGATGTGGTTTCATGGGAAAATGAAAATATGGCCTGAACAAAAAATATAATGACGAGCAAAGCCGTCTGAATGGGTTTATGTTTCATTATATTACCTCCGCTTCGGTCGATTTTTTTGTATTTTTTCTGAATCCGGCCCGGCCCGCTCATTATCCAGGAGATTTATGAATTTTATGGAATTCGCGGCTACGGTTGTTTTTGACCAAAATGAATGGGCGGGAAGCGAACGGCGTCAAATGATTTCTCAAGCCCGGTTCAGCAGGGCATGGGCGGCTGCGAGTTTATCCGGAATGGGCAGATTTTGCGGGCAGTGCGCCACGCAGGTGCCGCAGGCGGTGCAGGCGCTCCCTCCGTATTCAAGCTCCGAGTACAGCAATTGGGCCTTGTCCCAGTCATGGTCGTCCAGGGCATATCTTTCGAACCGAAGGATTTCGGCGATGGGCACATGCTGCGGACAGTGCGGCTGGCATTCTGCGCATAACCGGCAGGCGGTGCTGTCGGCCCGGGAGGCCATCATCTCGATAGCCCGGGTGTCGCCGGCGCGCAGGCTCCGTCCCGCGCCTGAATAGGTTTCCGTAAATTCATCCAGATTCCGGACCCGGATGACCGCCGCGTCCAGTTTGGTTTCCGTAGTGAGCCAGCGCGTCAGGGCGTTATGGGGAGCAACGCCTGCCGGCAGCTGGTCCATAAAAGCCTGGTCTTCTTTCATGCGTCCGATTCCCCGTGCGGTTTTCATGGCGATGGTCCCGAATCCTTTTTTCCGGGCGAATTCCAGAAATTTATCCAATTCCGGGTCGGCACCGTAGGAGTAGATGATCTGAGCGTGCTCATAGAGGCCGTCCTCGACCAAAGCGGTCAAAATTTCCGCTGCGCTTTGTCCTCCGGGCACCTTGGGGTTGCCGGCGTAACTGTGTTGGGAAAGGCAGAGGTGTTTCACCAGGCCCTCTTTCTTGAGCCGCTCAAAGGCGCGGACGAATCCCCGTTCATTTTTGATCTCGTCCGTGTTGTGGTAACCATAATGAAACTGCATGTCATCAAAATACCCCAGT
>JAWODN010000032.1:0-16639 GCA_046483285.1 Candidatus Aminicenantota bacterium
ACTCTTCAGGAGGCTTCGCTTTTTTCTGAGCGTCTTTCCACTTTTTGAGTTTTTCTCCCATATCAGTCATGACCGGCTTAACCGATTCTCCCCAGTCTTTCAGGCGGGAGGAAAACTCTTCCCGCGGCCCTTTGAGAACCTGGTCAAATTCCAAAAGCTTTTTCCCCAATTCCGATAAAGACGGCTGAACAGCCTCATCAAATTCCCGGATTTTTCCCTCGGCTTTAAAAAGAATGGGCTTGATTTCATCCCCGAGTTCTTTCACCCCATCCCCGATCTGAGCGAAAATATCTTTTTCCGTCTTTTTCTCTTCCCCTTGTTTCTTTTCCGTCATTGTCTCCTCCTCTTTTCCAACGCCACCGGCATTTTATTACTTACTTAGAAAATCGAATCCTCGTGGCCATGGGAGCGGGAGATGGATCGCCGCCACGCGGATGTCCCCAGCGAGGACATCCGCTCCGATTCCGGCTTCGCTCCCCGGAACGACATGCCACTTTGTCATTGCGAGGCTTGCGCCAGCAAGTCGTGGCAATCCCTTTCTGCTACGTGAAGGCAGGACCCACCGCCCATACGAGGCAGTCAGGGATCCCTCGGTGCTTCGCACCGCGGGATGACACACTCAAAGACGCTTCGCTCCCCGGAACGACATGCCACTTTATGATTGCGAGGCTTGCGCCAGCAAGCCGCGGCAATCCCTTTCTGCTTCGTGAAAGCGGAACCCACCGCCCATACGAAGCAGTCAGGGATTCCGAGGCACCGCGTGCCTCGGAATGACGCACTCAAAAGTGCTCCGGTCCGGGAATGACATTGGGATCATTGTCATGGTTCGTGGTGTATTATACTCATTATGAATTCATTTATATATACGTATAAGCCGCGTTTGAAGTTTCAAATTGTTTGGATATATTCTTTTTGTTAGAATAAAATATGGATCATGAACAGGGCAGGATGGCCGCAGAGGCGAGACGCCTTTAACCGCTTTTTTTATGAAAAGGTCAGGCTGAAGGATAATCACCCGTGATGAAGACAAACCGGTCTTACAAATGAGTCACAACAATTTCTATAGGAGTTTTGTGGAATACTATCCGGAAATATTCCCATTCAGCCCGAAAACTTATGAGTTTTTAAGGGAATTCACCCCCCATGAATCCCGGAGAATCCTGGATGCCGGCTGCGGCACCGGTGATTATGCCGCACAATATCAAAAAGACGGATTCAAAGCCACCGGCTTTGACCTGGATGAGAATATGATCCATTATGCCCGATCCCATTTCCCTGATGCCGAGTTCTTTTGCTTGGACCTCCGGGATATAACCCGCCTGAATAATAAATTCGATATGATCTTCAGCATCGGAAACACTGTTAGTCATCTCCCCCAGGCTGAATTTCTTTCCTTTGCTGCGGATGTTTTCCAGATTTTGAATCCAGGCGGCCGCTGGATTTTTCAGGTCAAAAACTGGGATCACATTTTCAATCAAGCTCCAGAATACCAGTTTCCCGTGATAACCGCCCAGAATGAACAGGTGAAATTTTTCCGCAGATATGCATCTATTTCTCCTAAAGAAGTGACGTTCCTCTCCCGGCTTGAAGACCGCGGTGAAGTCGTTTTTCAAGGTGAAGTCAAACTGCACCCCATCCGAAATGAGGACTATTTGACCATCCACCACAGGATGGGATTTAAGCTCTCCGGCCATTTCGCGGATTTCAGTAAAGCTCCTTATGATAAATCACTGGATTCGGCCAATATTTTTATATTCACCAAGCCTTCCAATCTGAGCGCCTGATGAGCTATGATTAATTCACGAACCAAGGTTATTTTGTTACGTCTGTCTGGAATTCAGGTGCGGCGGACACGGCCTTGAAGATTCAGCCTCCTATCCCGGCTGAGGAGCGGGCCGGGATGGAGCAGATGGAAGGCGTCTTGGTTAAACAGCTTTATTTGAAGGAGATCAATATGGATTTCAAAAAATATTCATTTCCCGCCGCACCGGTGATGCGCGTATCTCCCCCGGGGGAAAAATCAAAGGAATACCTTGAATTCCAAGCCCGCCACGAGGGCTCCATTGTTTCATATCCCAAGGGAATGCCCATGGCGCTCCGAAGCGCACGGGGAGCTACGGTTGAAGATGTTGACGGAAATATCTATATCGACTTTTTTGGTGGAGCGGGAGTGATGAATGTGGGTCATTCAAATCCGGAAGTTATTCAAGCCGCAGAAAAGCAAATCAAAGAAATCACCCATGCGCTGGATGTTCCCACCCCCTGCAGAAAGAGACTGGTCGAAATTCTTTTTTCGGTCCTTCCTGATAACTTGAACCGGATATCCTTCGGTGGGCCCACCGGCTCCGATGCCGTGGAAGCCGCAGTGAAACTGGCAAAATACAATACCGGCAGAATCCCGTTTATCGCTTTTGAAGGGGGATATCACGGTATGACCGCAGGAGCCCTGTCTCTCTGCAGCGGACTTCAATTTAAGGAAGACTTTCTGCCTATGTTGCCGGAAGTCCATTTTATTCCTTATGCTTACTGCTATAGATGCGTTTTTAATAAAACACCGGATAAGTGCAGCCTGGAGTGCGCAGGATACCTTGATCATATACTCACCGATCCTCATTCGGGAATCGGAAAACCGGCGGCCGTCATTATTGAAGCGATTCAAGGAGAGGGGGGATCCGTAGTTCCCCCGGATAATTATCTCCCGGAGTTAAGAAAAATATGCGACGCTCATGAGATTATTATGATTCTGGACGAGATCCAAGCCGGTCTCTGCCGGACCGGAAAAATGTTCGCTTTCCAACACTCCCGTATCACTCCAGATATCATCACCTTGAGCAAGGGGTTGGGCGGAGTGGGTTTCCCGCTTTCCTGTATTGCGTACAGGGAAAAGTTAGACTCGTGGCCGGCGGCAAAACATATCGGAACTTTTCGGGGAAATGTCATCGCCTATGCGGCTGGAGCCGCGGCCGTTGAATTTATGATCGAAAAAAAATTGGCGGAACACGCGGCCTCAATCGGAGGCCTGATTCTCAGGGATTTGAAAAATCTTGAAAAAGATTCGGCCATCGTAGGGGAAGCGCGGGGCAAGGGACTCATGTTGGGTGTCGAGTTGGTCAAAGACAAGGAGACCAAGGAACCTGCGCCGGAACTGGCCAAGAGAATCCGGACCTTGTGCCATAAGCAGGGGCTCTTAATTGAAACAGGAGGACATTACAACAATGTCGCCCGTTTTCTTCCTCCCCTTGTTCTGACTGAGGAACTGGCAAAAAAGGGCACGGAGATTTTTATAGATTCGGTGAAAAAAATCGAACACAACAGAAAATTCTAGTCCGCCGGTCTGTTTTATCCCGGCTGATGAACGGGCCGCATTGGTTATGGCTATATGAATTTCAGATGCGGCACAGACTTGAAAAATTCATAAAAAGGAGAATAAAAATGACCTCTTTCCAACCGTTTATCATGGAACGGATGATGTCCAAGCATGAAAAGGACGTTGATTACAATATTTCCGAAAGCGGAGTGCACCCTGTCACACTCAAGGAATTGATCGGAGACAATCCAAAGCTTGCCGGCAGATTGCTGGATACGGAATTAAACTACGCCCACGCCAACGGCATTCCTGAGTTGAGGGAGAATATTGCGGCTATGTATGACGGCGCTTCCCCATCAAATATTCTGGTGACAACCGGGGCTATTGAAGCGAATTACAACACCATAAATGCTTTGCTGTCCCCGGGGGATGAAATGGTGGTGATGCTGCCGAATTACATGCAGATCTGGGGAACCGCTAAAAATCTAAACTTGAACCTGAAGACATTTCATTTACGCGAAGAAAACGGCTGGGCTCCCGATCTGGATGAATTCAATCAAACAGTCACTGAAAATACCAAGCTCATTGCCGTATGCAATCCCAACAACCCCACCGGATATATTCTCACCGGGGACGAAATGAACGCGATTGTCCGCACTGCAGATCGAGTGGGAGCATGGATATTGGCGGATGAGGTCTATACGGGGGCGGAAAGAGCAAGAGACAACGAAACTCCATCTTTTTACGGCCGCTATGATAAAGTCATCGCAGTGGGCAGTTTGAGCAAGGCCTACGGCCTCCCCGGCCTCCGCCTGGGCTGGGCCGCCGGCCCGCCTGAGGCGGTGGATGACATCTGGGCCCGGCATGAATACACCACCTTAAGCGCCACCATGCTTTCAAATCATCTCGGGGCCATCGCCCTCTCCCCTGAGGTCCGGCCGCGCCTGATACGGCGTACCCGCAATTACATCCGGAAAGGATTTCCTGTGCTGGAACAATGGATCAACAGCCGCAAAAACACTTTCAGCATGACCCCCCCCCAAGCGGCCGCCATCGCTTTTGTCCGCTATCATCTTGATATTAATTCCACTGAATTCGCGGAACGGTTGATCAAGGAAAAGAGCGTGCTTATTGTGCCGGGTGACCACTTCGGAATGGACAAATTCCTGCGGATCAGTTACGGCCTGCCGCATGATTACCTGACGGCCGCACTCAACCGCATTCATGAATTGGTCATGGAATTGAAATGAAGAAGACCAGCCCGTTTACCCGTCGAAGACAATATTTACTATTGAGCTTTCACAACAAGCTCTTCTTCATCCCGGTGGCACTTCAGGTGGACTCCAAATGATAAATCTTCGGGAAAACCCTGGGAAGCGATCCAAATTTGTCTGACTTT
Organism: Candidatus Aminicenantota bacterium; assembly: GCA_046483285.1. Classification (GTDB taxonomy): domain Bacteria; phylum Acidobacteriota; class Aminicenantia; order Aminicenantales; family Aminicenantaceae; genus CAYRTV01. The sequence continues at coordinate 4,707 of JAWODN010000032.1, forward strand.
TTTACTGAAATCGGGCAGAGCTTTTAAAGCCCCCTTGATACGGGCATCATCAAAAAAAGCAAAAGGTTCATCCAAAAAAATAAACTGGATCTTGCCTTTTGCTTTTTCCACAAGCTCATGAGAAAAAGCCAATCTCAAAGCCAGCATAATTTGCTGCCTGGTGCCGCTGGACGCTTCATCGAAATTCATGAAATCATGTTTTTCGTTGGAGAAAATTTTGACGGAAAAATTTTCATCAATCTGAATATGGCTGTAGCGCCCCTCGGTAAACAAAGGCAGCGTCTTTCCTGCCAAGCGAATGATTTCCCGGTTAAAATTTTTGGACAGATAATGGATGGCTCCCTCCAGAAGATCAAGGGCTGTTTTTTGAATTTTAAGACGTTTTTTCTGACTCTCTTCTTTCGTCATAAGATCATCTTTGATATTCCGGAGTTCATTCACCCTTTGCTGTTTTCTCTTTTCCTCTTCAATTTCACTTTCAATCTCGGAGAGATGGGCTTCTCCCTCCCGGACAGCCCATTCCAAATAAGCAAACACTTCACGTGCGGGCTTTTTCACTTGAGCCGGCGTGACTTCCAAGGACTTTATTTTGTCTATCAAGGACACCGCTTTTTGCATATCTTGCGGAGTAGACTCCTCTTCCTCATTTGAAGCTGTGTCTTTCTGTGAGGCCTGGTAATCTTTATAAATCACTTCCAAGCAATCTGCTAAAACTTTGGATTCCCTTTCCCGCCTTCTTTTCTTGGTGAAAACAATGATATCCAAAATAATAAAAATGAGAAATATCCCTGTTATCACAAAGGCAGCCGGCAAAAGAATCAGGTATTCCCCCCACCCGGGGACCCAGGATGAATAGAAGAGTTCCAATCTTTGAGAAAAATCCGGCAAGGAAGCGGAATTGATTAATACCCAGGAAGCCCAAACCGCTGCTCCGAGAATGAAAAAAAGTATGGCAGGAAAAAGAAACCCCTTGAATCTCTTTTTGAGTTTTTTGATCTTTGGCCAATTTTCATCATACTTGTCCAGAGCGGATTCAAATTCCTTGAGATTTTCCTGAACCTTCGAGTGCTTTTCCTTCGCCGCCTTATGAGAATCGTTAAGTTCCTCCAGCCTTTTTTCCTCAAAATGGAGGTCTTCCAGATTCTGGCCGGTGTTTTGGATCCGCTCCAGAGTCTCATCCCATTCGCTTTCCTGCTTTTCCCTGGATTTTAGAATTTCCTTATATACAGATTCCAGCGTATCCGTCCCGGCCATCTTTTTGATGATATCGCTGTGGGGATAAGGAGTCATTGTTTCACGTTGGGCCAAATAAATGGATTCGATAAACTCCTCATAGGCTATTCCTGAAATTTCAAAAATCTGCTCATTGACCCGTTCGGCTCCTTTAGCCAAAAGAATTGTTTTCTCTTCCACTTTACTGAGCCGGGCACCATGATTGCCCTCATCATCGACGTACCTGATCACCTGGTAGGTATCCCCGTTGATTGAAAAATCCATCTGCACCATTCCCCTGGGTTCATCCCACTTGATAATTCTGGCCGTCTCATCTTTTTTCAGAGAATACGTCCGGCCGTAAAAACAAAAACAAATGATTTCCCCGACCGTGGTTTTTCCGGATTCATTAAGCCCGCTGATCCCGATCAGTCCCTTATCCGGAAGATCCTTGATCTCCAAATTAGAATATTTCAGTATATTTTCAGCTTTAAGATATTTAATAATCATTTTAGATCTTCCGTTTCCAAAGCCCCCAGTTTTCTTAAAACAAATTTCACCGCATCTTGGAAGAGTTCTTCATCAAACTCATCCTGGGTATCCCACCGCTGTTTTAGTTCAGAGATACAGTAATCAGTGAATTTGCGGGCTGTTCCTTTCGTTTTTTGTTCTTCCAAAAAGTTAATAAAAGATTCCAGGGACTGCTGTTCTGAGGTTTTTTGATTTTTGTTTTTTTCCATTTTTCAACCTATTTCATAAAAAAGACGCACTGTGAAAAAAGGCGCATCATGGATTGATGCTCCGCACCTTTTATCTGCAGCAGCCTTAACTCTTGAGTATCCTATGCCTCATTGAAATTTTATGCTTTTTTTTTATTTATTGTCAAATATTCTTTGGCTCTGCCAGGTTAGCCTGAACTATCCATAACCGGCACATCTACGGCCATGATTTTTTTTGCTGCCATGCCCTGATTAAAGAAGAAATGCCATGAAGGAGAAAGACAGCGGCGACACCGTAATAGAGAAGTCTTGGATAAAGAAGAATTAATATTCCGGCCACGATATAAACCAGTCCTGTGAAGAAAAGGCTCGCTTTTTCGTAAACATTCATTCGCTGTCCTCCAGATCGTCAGCTCCTTCCCAGGCCCTGGCAAGATGGTTCACGCCTTGCAGGATGAATAATCCTGAAACTGAATAGCGAAGGAACTGCGGAAATTGCAGGATTATAAGGCAAACAAGAAGAGAAAGAATTCCATTCAGAAATAAAGTTGTCGTTTCGGTTCTGCCTGTTTTTGAACTGATTCTATCCGTTAATTTCATCAATTTTGAGTTCTTGGCGACAGAATTCCAAATGATAGAATGAGTTTCTCCGGCTGCAATTCTATTTTTGAGATCTCTCCAAAAATGATGAAAGAAAAGAATGTTGAGGAATATTCCTGCTAGAAAAATGCTCAGCGAGTAGGACAAGCTGCTGTAATAATCCCCCCAGGTAAGCAGCAGGCCGATCTCATCCATAAAAAGCCCCAATCCGGTTCCATAGATGACGGCTGTTCTTTTACGGGAAAAACGGGAAGAACCAACGATGGAGAGCCACCCTGCGATGCAAATCAAAAAAATTCCTATGTAAAAATGATGAATATGATACCCGTAAAGAATGATATTCCGCCCGATAGAAAACCTCACGCCGGGTGTTAATCCCTGCTCTGCGGCTTTTGCAAATTCGGTGTCTGCCGCCCCTGCAATGAAAACCAGCAAGCGGATCACCAGAAAGGATATAAGGTAGGAGAGAACAATAATAAAAGCGGTTTCCCTTCCTGTCTTATTTTTTTTCATCTCTTAACCTAAAAATAACACACACACTCCGCGGAGTAAATCAGAGGAGTGTTCCGCAAAGACACCGGCCGTGAACAGCAAAAAGACAGCACCCGGAAATTTGCCGGCATTTCATTTCAATCGCCGTTTTCACTCTTCAGGCGGACTGAGTCTTCAGGATCGGTTCAGTCATATCTGAATTTATTATGCCATAACGACCGTGGTCCGTTAATCATCCAAGTCTTATAGATTTATTTGATAAAATGATGTATGTTCAAATCCCGGTAAATATTTCAGGAGGAGGCCTATCATGAAAACAATCAGCCGGTTTCTTTTGATCGCATTTATGGGGATTTTGGTGTCCGCCGCCCCCGGTTCCGGTTCAGCAGATCAGCCGGACAAACGGGTGCTCACACCGGAAGATTACTTCCGGGCCGAAAAATTTCTCCGGCAGCACACCGACCATCTTGTCTATGGAGCCGACGTCCGCCCCAACTGGGTGGATGAAAATCATTTTTGGTACAGGAATCTTATTCCGGAGGGATCTGAGTTTGTGCTGATTGATGTGAAAAACAAAAAAAGACAAAGAGCTTTCGATCACAAAAAACTGGCGGCGTCTCTGTCTGAATTGACCCAGAAATCATATAAACCTTTCGAACTGCCGTTTCAGAGTTTTGAGTTTTCCGATGACCGGAAATCTCTGAGTTTTACGGTGGATTCCATTCGCTACACTTTTGATATCCAAAAAAACCGCTGTCAAAAAGAGGGTGAGGCCGGAGAGAGGCTTGACCGGAATATATTTGTTTCTCCTGACGGAACCCTCGGAGCGTTCATCCGCGGATTCAATCTGTGGGTGAAGGACTTAAAGACAGGGGAAGAAAAGCAGCTCACCACGGATGGAGAAAAGGATTTCGGCTATGCCGTCAATAACGCCGGATGGACAAAAAGCGACCGCCCCGTTCTGCTCTGGTCCCCCGATTCAAAAAAAATAGCCACTTTCCAGCACGACGGAAGAGGGGTGGGAGAGATGTACCTGGTCACCACCAATGTGGGCCACCCCGAACTGGAGGCTTGGAAATATCCTCTTCCTGAGGATGATGAGATTTTTCGTGTCCACCGCGTGGTGATCCATGTCGAAGAGCCCCGGGTCGTGCGGCTGCAGATTCCACCGGATCAGCATCGGTCCACCATCACGGACCACATCGCCTTGAGAACCGGGGAGCTTGCGGATGCCGAATGGAGCATGGATTCAACTCAGCTCGCTTTTGTCTCGGTGACCCGGGATCACAAGCACGTCACACTCCGGACAGCTGATCCGGAAACCGGTGCAGTCCGGGATGTGCTGGAGGAAAAAGTCGACACCTTCTTTGAATCAGGGTTCCGCGATGTTAATTGGCGGGTGCTGCACGATTCCAATGAAGTGGTCTGGTTTTCCCAGCGAGACGACTGGGGGCATCTCTATCTCTATGACCTGAAGACCGGACATCTGAAACACCAGATAACCAGCGGAACCTGGAACGTACTTCAAATTTTGAGTATCGACCACAAAAACCGGATCATTTATTTCATGGGCTGCGGCAGGGAACAAGGAGACCCTTACTTCCAATACTTTTACCGGACCGGTATGGACGGTGCCGGACTCACTCTTTTGTCTCCTGAACGGGCGAACCACTCAATTTCCCTTTCAGATAAAGGGCGTTTTTTTGTAGACAGCTACTCCACTCCGGTTGAACCTCCCGTCACTGTGGTGCGGAACCTGGAGGGGCAAAAACTTCTGACCGTAGAAGAAGCGGACATCTCCCGCCTCCTGGGAGCAGGATGGCAGCCCCCGGTTCCCTTCTCCGTTAAGGCCAGAGACGGAAAAACCGATCTCTACGGCCTTATGTTCAAGCCCACCGATTTTGATCCCGCCGGGAAATACCCCATCATCAACGCCATCTACCCGGGACCTCAGACCGGGAGTGTCAGGACCCGCAGTTTCACCGCCTCCAGAAACGATAAACAGGCCCTGGCGGAACTGGGTTTCATTGTCGTCTCGCTGGATGCCATGGGAACTCCGATGCGTTCCAAGTCTTTCCATGAAGCCTATTACGGGAATATGGGAGACAACGGGCTCCCGGACCAAGTGACGGGAATGAAACAGCTCGCCGAACGACACCCCTGGATTGATATCGACCGTACCGGAATTTACGGACATTCAGGCGGCGGATTCGCTTCCACCGGAGCCATCCTCCGCTATCCCGGCTTCTTTAAGGTGGCTGTGAGCGGAGCGGGAAACCATGACAACCGCAATTACGAGGACGACTGGGGGGAAAAATGGCAAGGCCCGCTCGAAACTTATCCCGACGGAACCACCAACTATGACAATCAGGCCAATCAGCTTCAAGCCCATAATCTGAAAGGCAAGCTGCTGCTGACCCACGGAACCATGGACTCCAATGTTCCCGTATATAACACCCTGCTGGTGGTCAATGAACTTATCGCGGCCAACAAGGATTTTGATCTTGTCCTGTTTCCCAACCGCGGTCACGGGTTCGGCCGGGAATCCTACATGATAAGAAAGAGGTGGGATTATTTTGTTAAACACCTGCTGGGCGCTGAACCTCCCAAAGAATACGAATTCCAGTTTGATTCTCATTCTCTTCCTTAACCTGATAACTATTGCGTTCGGCATCACCGTAAACTTCGGTCCGTTCATCATTCAGAGACTGTCCGAAGCCCGTGAAATGAAAGGAAACGGCATGAATTCAAAAATATTTGCATGGGAGAAACTTTCAATGACAATTAAAACCATGTTCGCACTTCTTGGAATCGGGCTGGCCCTGGCCTGCGGCGCCGGCGAAACCCCTCCCCCTGCTGATCTTATCCTTCTCGGCGGAGTTGTCGCCACCGTGGACGCCGATTTTTCCCTGGCCGAAGCCGTGGCTGTCCGGAACGGCCGCATCGCCGCAGTGGGCACCCGTGAGGACATTTCCGCTTTGATCGGCACCCGGACCACCGTTCTTGACTGCAACGGGCTTCTCGTCCTTCCCGGGCTTATCGACGCCCACGCCCATCTCCACAGCCTGGGAGATGCGCTGACATCGCTTGATGTCACAGGAACCCTCAGTTTCGAGGATTTGGTTGGACGGGTCAAGGAGCGTGTCCGAGTCTCCGCTCAGGACGAGTGGATCGTCGGTGGGCGGTGGGACCAGAACGACTGGCCCGGCACATCATTTCCCGTCCATAACAAGTTGAGTGCCGCCTCTCCGGACAATCCCGTTTACCTTATCCGCGTCGACGGCAACGCCGCTTTTGCCAACCGAAAAGCCCTTGACATCGCCGGGATCGACCGCACCACTTCAGACCCCTCCGGGGGCGTCATCGTCCGCAAGGCGGACGGAGAACCGACCGGAGTCCTCATCAACAGGGCCATGAATCTTGTCCAGGAACACATTCCTCAGGATTCCGAGGAGCGTTTCCGGGAAAAATTCCTTATGGCCGTTCAGACCTGTCTTGAAGCGGGCCTCACCGGCGTTCATGAGGCGGGAGTCGGGCCCCGTGCCATCGCTCTTTATAAAAGCCTGATCGATGAGGACCGCCTTCCTCTCCGCATCTACGCCATGTTCGGCGAGGAGGAGGATTTTCCTGTCGGACCGGACCTGGCCTCGTTTTTCAGAAGTCACCGGGTCGAAAATTACGGCGGGGATCATTTTCTGTCCGTCCGAAGCATCAAGCTCTATTTCGACGGGGCGCTGGGTTCACGCGGCGCCGCCTTTTATGAGCCCTACGAAGATGATCCGGAGAACCGGGGGCTTCTGCGGGTGACACCGGAATATGTCTACCAGGTCGCCAAGGCCGCCCTGGAAGCCGATATGGGCGTCAATACCCACTGCATCGGCATCCGCGGGAACCGGCTCTGCCTGGAAGCCTACGCCCGGGCGTTTGAAGAGCAACCGGTCCGGGATCACCGATTCCGCATCGAACATGCGCAGTTCGTCGAAAGGACCGATGTTGAACGCTTCGCCGCTCTCGGCGTCATCCCTTCCATGCAGCCCATTCACGCCACATCGGACATGCCGTTCGTGGAGGCCCGCGTGGGCGAGAAACGGGCGGAGGGCGGTTATGCCTGGCAATGGTTCCTGGATGCCGGCCTCACCATCCCCAGCGGATCGGATTTTCCGGTTGAACCGGTCGATCCGCTGCGCGGCCTTCATGCGGCCGTAACGCGGCAGGATGCGGACGGCCGTCCGGAAGGCGGCTGGTTTCCGGATCAGCAGATGTCCATCGAGGAGGCCATCCGGGGTTTCACCATTTGGGCGGCCCACGCCGCTTTTCAGGAAGACGTGGCGGGTTCGATCGAGGTGGGAAAGCTGGCTGATTTCACCCTTCTGGACCGCAACATCCTGGACCTTCCTCCTGAAGAGATTTTAGAGACCGGAGTTGCGGCCGTCATCGTCGGCGGAAAAATCCGCCATGGAAACGTTCCGCTGTTTCATTTTCAATAAGCCGAGTCAGACAAGACGGTGATCAGCACAGAGGCAAGACTCATTTATATTTCTTTCAGTGCGCAGTGCGCTCAAAAAATATGGTAATCATTAAAGAATAATCATGCGTATATTACAGCGTCAACTTTGATCCTTTTTCCGGAGGTTTTTTATGCGTAATTCGAACCGCTTTTCCCGATATGCTGCGGTGTTGGTATTGACCGGATTGACTTTTTTCACCGCATGCGGCGGCCGGTTGGAGGTGCACCACTTTCCCGGGGAGACCTGGACGGTCGCTGAAAACCCCGAAGACTTCGGCTATTCCACCGAAGCGCTCAAAGCGGCGGAAAGTTATACCCAGTTTATCGATACGGCGGCGGTGGTGATCGTGGTGAATGGAGTGATTGTTCATGAGTGGGGCGAAGTTGAACGCAAGTTCATGACCCATTCGACGCGCAAAAGTTTTCTAAGCGCTCTCTATGGAAATCATGTCGGAAACGGCACAATTGATCTTAACTGGACCATGGAGGAGATCGGGATCAACGACGAGCCGCCTCTTTCGGAAACAGAACTGCAGGCGACCATCCGGGACTGCATCAAATCGCGGTCAGGAATATACCACACGGCGCTCTATGAATCGGCGAGCATGAAAGAGCTCAAACCGGAACGGCACACACAACGGCCGGGGACACACTGGTACTATAATAACTGGGACTTCAATGCGCTGGGGACAATATTCACCAAATTTACCGGAAAGGACGTCTTTGAGGCGATGGCAAAAGAAATCGCCGAACCGATCGGCATGGAGGATTTTACCGCCGGAGACGGAGAATATGTGACGGGCGAAGAATCTATCCATCCGGCGTATCCGTTCGTCATCACCGCCCGGGACATGGCGCGGTTCGGCCTGCTGATGCTCCGGAGGGGGAAATGGAACAACACACAGATCGTTCCCGAAGAATGGGTCAAGAAGAGCACGCGGTATCATTCCGACGCGGCCTTGTACGGCACGGACGGATACGGCTACATGTGGTGGGTCGTACGGCACCACAACAGGTACCTTCACCTGCCGAATGTCGAGCTGCCTGAAGGCTCGTATTCAGCCCGGGGCGCCGGCGGTCATTATATCCTGATCATCCCCCGCCGGGACATGGTCATCGTCCACCGGGTGAACACCTTCGATCGGAACCGGGTCTCCAGCGGAGAGTTCGGAACACTTGTGAAAATGATATTGGACGCGAAGAAAAAATAACCCGTTCCGGGATGGCCGAAGACGCCGGATGGCGGCGGTGAAGCCGTGGCGGAGGCTGAGACGGCGGCCCGCAAGAGCTTGATTCTACTTGTTCTTGACGTATTGATCAAACCATTCGAACATCTCAGCAAGAACATGAAGAACGGATTCCTCAGCCCTGTACCCATGGCTTTCATGAGGGAGCATCACCAGCCGCACCGTCGCTCCATGTCCCTTCAAAGCATGAAACAAGCGCCGTGTTTGGATGGGAAAGGTTCCCGAGTTATTGTCTTCTTCACCGTGAATGAGAAGAATGGGTTCATTGATCTTATCCGCATGCATAAAGGGGGATATTTTAAAGTAAATTTCGGGGGCCTCCCATAAAGTGCGCCTTTCACTCTGAAATCCGAAAGGTGTCAAGGTCCGGTTGTACGCTCCGCTTCTGGCAATTCCGGCCTTGAAAAGATCACAGTGGGCCAGAAAATTGGCTGTCATAAAAGCGCCGTAGCTGTGTCCTCCCGCTCCCACCCTTTCAGGATCAATAATGCCCTGGGAATCCAGATAATCAATAGCGGCCTCAGCCCCGGCGACGATCTGTTCGATAAAGGTGTCGTTCATGGTTTCGGGATCCCCCACAATGGGCAGCTGAGCCCCGTCCAAAACAGCGTACCCTTGAGTCACAAAGAAAAGCTGAGATGTCCCCCGGAAAAATGTGAACCGATGGGGAGAGCTTCTGACCTGGCCGGCCACACTGGGATCACTGTATTCCAGAGGGTAAGCCCAAAACACCAAAGGAAGCCGGCGCCCTTCTTCATAGTCAGGAGGCAGGTAAAGGGTTCCGCTGAGATCAACCCCGTCCGCTCTCTTGTATTTAACCAGCTTCTTGATCATTCCGGTCATTTGAGGAGCCGGGTCTTCATAATCCGTCAAAGCCCTGCGCTCACCTCTTTTTAGATCAACCACAAAATAATTAGGGGGTTCTGTTTTGGACTGATAGTTGGTGATGATCTGATCCCTTGATTCCCCCGCAAAATCAACAAATGACTCATGGCTGTTTTCACCGGACTGAAACAACCTTTCTTTTTCCATGGTTTTGAGATTGAATTTATCCAGGAAAGGCCGCTCTCCCTGAGGATTGGCTCCGCTTCCCCTGAGAAAGATCCAGTCTTCATCTTGAAGGACAACCGCTTCCCCATTGGAGGTGAAGGTGTATACGGGGCGCCCTGGATCATTATAACGGTCGTGGATGCTGAGATCGAAGACCTTTTTGGGCTCAAGAGAAGGATCATCCACATCGATCAGATACGTGGTCCTCCAGCGCTCTTTCCAATCATACTCGGTCAAAAAGGCCAGGCCCGGTGATTGAAGCCAGTTTATTCCCGAATACCGGTGCTCTGTCTTGGTGACCTCCCGGGGTGTGTCTTTAAAGGGATAAGACTGGGTCATCACTTTGTCCCGGCAGGGCACCTCTTTTTCCGGATCCCCTTCATCCAGGGCTTCCACCCAAATCAGGGAGGCCGGTTTAAGCGCACGCCACCCTGGAGAACGGACACCTTCAGGGACTCCCCGCATGGGGACATCATCCGCCAAAGGAAGCTGAGCCAGCATATGGACCAAGCCGCCGTCCATATCCCAAATCTCCAGGTTATGGGGGAAATAATAAAAAGGCACACTGTAGGAATAAGGTTTTTTGATTTTATAGACCAAAAGGAGCTTCCCGTCCGGGGAAGGCTGGGCGGAGAAGTACACCGCCGGTTCTCCCAGTTTCTCCGATTCTCCGGAGCTCACATCGATCTTCATAATTTGAGAGGTGGCGTAATAGGTGAACAGCTCCTCGTCATAAGGTGTTTCCAAAAGGTCTTGATAGGTCCACACTTTGGCGAATTTTCCGGAGACTTCCTGGACATTGGGCCCGACAGGGACAGCCGGCTCCTCAGGCGGGGCTCCCCTGCCCTCCGGAACGGTGAAGACCAGAATGTGCTTGTTATCCGGAAGCCAGGTGAAGCCTGAATGAAGAGCCCCGTTGATGTTGGGGCCGGTGAGCCTTTTCCCCCGGCCTGTTTTCGTTTCCACGGCCCACAGTTCAACTCCGTCATCCAGATAGCGGGTGACGGCGAACCAGGCTCCGTCATTGGACCAGCCGGGGAAACCGAACTTGGCGTCTTCAGGAAGATCCGCCGGAATCGTTTTTCCGTCCTTTATTGATTTTATGGTCAAAGATGTCATAAAGTAGGTTTGCTGCCTGGAGTTGTTCCTGGGTGTGATACGAGTTCCCGCCAGCCGCAGCAGAGGCTGCGCCATATAAGCGATAGACGGCATGGTCTCATACGGGTATAAAAGCACCTTGTCGCCGGCCGGGCTCATTGAAGCCTGAGGCGGCTGGGGCGCTTTCACGATATCGATCACTTCCTGCGACGGCTTTTTATAGGGCTCCTGGCCTGACAAAACCAGGCCGCTCATTAAAATGATGACGAAGAAAACGACAGAGAATTTCTTTTTCCCGTTCATGATGCTCCCTCCCTATTTTGATGTCATTTTTTTGATTTTGACAAAACGTATAATAATATAAAAACAGAACAAATCCAATATAATCCAAGCCTGAATTATTCACGGAATGAAAAACGTTCTATTTGATCTTTCATTAAAAACCATGCTTATCACTGATAAGAAAGAGATTGCAAAAACATCGCAATTTTTTTATGAATTCATCATGAATATAACACACCGCGAACCATGAAAATGAGCCCAATGTCATTCCCGGACCGGAGCACTTTTGAGTCTGTCATTCCGAGGCACGCAGTGCCTCGGAATCCCTGACTGCCTCGTATGGGCGGTGGGTTCCGCTTTCACGAGGCCGAAAGGGATTGCCACGGCTTGCTGGCGCAAGCCTCGCAATGACAAAGCGGCATGTCGTCCCGGAGAGCGAAGCGACGGGAATCTTAGAGTGCATCGGCTAATGAGTCGGAACCGGCTCATGAAAAGCAAAAGTCCGGCTATGGTGTAAGTAAAAGTTTTGGACATAAGTTTATTGCCGAGGATAGCGAGGGAGACAGAAATGCTTGTATTTATGTTTCCCGAGCTACGCAGGCGACAAAGGGTTTAATGCTCTTTATTGCCGAGGATAGCGAGGGAGACAGAAATGCTTGTATTTATGTCTCCCGAGCTACGCAGGCGACAAAGGGTTTAATGCCCCGCAGCCAGCTTTCGGACGAG
>JAWODN010000104.1:0-4010 GCA_046483285.1 Candidatus Aminicenantota bacterium
TCCGAGAAGAATCAAGGCGTTGAGAATTTTTTGTGATCTGTGTTTACCCCGGGAAACAAGTTGATTAAGAATCTCTCTTTCCTCTTTGGTAAGCGTCACAATATACTTCTTCATAGTCAATCCTCCATGGATGATTATGAAGATAGTATAACATAATATTACGACACATCATAGTTGACATGACACTAGTAATTCTAACATATATATCATGAGTGTTAATAAACATCAACTCACATTGAAAATTCTTCTACGTTATGAACCGCTCCGGGATTGCCGCAGACGCGAGGCGCAGTGAAGTGCCACGGCTTCCTCGCCGCAACTCCGACATTTGCGGCAATCCCGGCCCGTGAATAAGCCAGGCTAAGTAATAGATCAGGCTATCTTGCATTCAGCACTTCCACCATGCGTTTCGTCAGAATTTCGAGCTCTTCCTCGAGAATTCGGGAAATGACGATGGGCACGAGTACGACATTATTGGACTCCAGCTTTTCCCGCCTGTCGAACCGGTGAGAGACCAGAATGTCTTGGGACTCAGAATCCAGGACCCGCATTTCCATGGCCAGACGTGCCGACCAGGGTGAATCTTCATCCACTTCTTCTATAACGTGTATCCTGGTTTTGAGAATCCAATCCGGTGCGAGCTGATCGAATTCCTGGATCACGTCCCGGAACAACCCCTTTTCCTTAAAAAAGGCGGCCACGGAATTCTCGATAAGGATATCGGGTTTGTCCGCCCAGAACACGTAGGAATAATAGTTGATTTCATAGGAGGAAACCCGGTAAACAATCCGGTAATCATCGTAGGTGTCGTCGATCAGGACATCGTTAATCATCAAAATCCTTTCAGATCGCGCATCGTGAGGGGCGGTCTCCGCGGATAGGCTGAGCTCGAAATAATGTCTGCCCGGCGATGAAAAGCAGCCGGCCAAAACCAGAATTCCCGAGATCCCAAAGATTATCCATTTTGTTTTCATTTTTTCTTTTCCCTTCGAATCCGGAAGAGCAGGGCCGGCTCCTCGGCCAGTTCCCGCGTGAACCGGGTCAGGTTTTCCAGGGCTTGGGCCATGCTTTCATACAGGTACTGGATTTCTCTTTGTTGACCAAGCAGAGTCATCTCAAGAATTTTCATGCTCTCGGATGCTCCGACGATGAAGGCGTCCATATTTTCGATGATTTTGCCCATTTCCTCATCGGAAAACCGCTGGGCCAGATTGCTCAAGGTCTGTTCGGCGGATTTCTCAAGAGCCGCCGTCAGAGTGCTGAGATCCGAGGTGATCTTCTCCAGGTTTTCCGTCACGGCCCCGAATTCAAGCGTGGCCCTTTCCAGGTTTGTGATGGCGTTTGACAGGTTTTCCCGGCGTTCCTCAAGGACACTGGACAGGATCTTGCTTGTCTTTTCGGCGTTCTCCAGGAAAAAAGAAATCTTCTTCTGATTTTCCTCACCGAGAACCGCATTGATGTTGTTCAGGGCCGAATCGATGCTGGTCACAATGTCCTCGGCTTTTTCGCCGATTCCACGGCTGGAGGGGATTTCTCCGCCGGGAGGCAGGCTCTTCGATTCGGCTGTTCCGCCGGAAAGACTGATATATTTCTGTCCGGTGATGCCCATATACATCAGGACCGCCTCCATGTCTTCCTTGACCGGGAATTCCCGGTCAAGGCGGACATATGCGAGAACGGAATCAAGATCCTGCGGGTTGACGTGGATTTTCACCACCCGCCCGATCGTAACACCCTGATATTTTACCTCCGATCCGATATAAAGTCCGGAAACAGAGGTCTCCTTGAAGTTGATGAAGTAGGGTTCCCCCCGCTTTGTGAGCCCCGGGACCACCAGAACGGCGAGAACGATGATAAACGCGGCCAAAGCGATCACAAGGAAAATGCCCAGCCTTTTTTTCTGTTCTTTTGTCGTCATGTCACTTCCTCAAAAAAAAGATTCGATGAACGGGTTGTCCGTTTTATCCAGGTCCTCGTATGTCCCTTCGAATTGGAGCCGCCCGTCATTCAGCAGGATGATCCAATCGGCGATCCTTTCGATTGACCGAAGTTCATGCGTTACCACGACGAGCGTCCCGGCATGCTTTTCTTTCAACCCTTTGAGCAGTTCATCCAGACCAGTGGACGTGATGGGATCCAACCCCGCCGAAGGTTCATCGCAAAAAAGCATTTCCGGCTCCCGGACCATGGACCTGGCCAGGGCCGCCCGCTTCCGCATCCCGCCTGAAAGATCGACGGGATACATATCACCAACTCCGTGCAATCCGACCAGCGCAAGCTGATGATCAGCTATTTCCCTGAGGACGAGATTTGGGAACCCGGGATCGGACATTCGGAAGGGCAGGGCAACGTTTTCCGCGATACTGAGGGAACTGATCAGAGCTCCATTCTGGAAAAGCACGCCGATCCTGTCATAGAGGACCTTTAAGGCGGCTTCTGACGAATAATCCAGTGGTTTTTCGTTGACCAGGATCTCTCCGGAAAGGGCTGGGATCAATCCGATGATCGTTTTGAGAACGGTGGATTTTCCGCATCCGCTTGGGCCTGCGATGACCGTTATTTTTCCCGATGGGACGGATAAATTCAAATTCCGCAGAACGGCGCGGCCGTTATAGCCGACATCTAGTTTCCGGGTTTCTATCTTCATGGGTTTTGATAAAGAAAAAAAGCGAAGATGCAGTCGATGATAATGATGAGGGTCACGGACAGGACGACCGACTGCGTCGTCGCCCGGCCCACTTCCTCGGCGCCCCTCCGCACGAACATTCCCTTATAGCCGCTTCCGATCACGATCGCCCAGCCGAAGGCCAGCGTCTTGAGCAGGCCTGTCAGGAAGTCCCCGAAATTAACCATATACAGCATCCCTTCAATGAATACGGAGGCGGGGATCCCTTGAAAGAATATGGAGACGAGAATGCCGCCCAAGATGCCAACGATGTCCCCCAGACAAACCAGCGCTGGTACGGCCAGCGTGATGGCGATCAGACGCGGGACCATCAGAAATTTCACGGGAGCAATCCCCATCGTCTTCAGCGCATCGATTTCCTCCATGACTGACATAGTGGAAATTTCAGCTGTGATGGCCGCCCCGATTTTCCCGGCCAGGATAATTCCGGTCATGAGGGGGACAAGTTCCAGAATCATGGCGTACCCGACGAAATAGGCTAAATAGATGTCTGCGCCGAAAAGTTTAAGCTGCGCCGCCGATGTGAGCGAGATAGTCAATCCTACAAGGAAGGTGATCAGGCAGAGAATGGGAATGGATTGATAACCCATGAAATTCAACTGCTGGATCACGGCTCCTGGATAAACACCGCGGCGGGAGCGGATATATCCGAAGGTGTGATAGATTTCGTCCGCCAGAAGCGAAAAGAACCGTCCGGTCCGGCGGCTGAACGCCAGAAATTTTTCGGCCAACCTGGTGAAGATGCCGTCTTTTACACTTATTTCCGGTTTTTCCCTGGGTTTTTGCTCCGGGGATCCGAGAGCCTCCTCCAAGGCAGGAGGAATATTTTTCAATTGAACGCCCGAAGCTGATTTTTTCAGATACCGGAGAAAAGCGGTTCCCCCTGAATCGAATTCTTTAACATTGCGGAGATCGAGAACCGGCGAAACCCGCCGGGAGCTTTTCCGGACTTCATGGTAAAGATCCGGAACCTCTGCCCGTGTTAAATTTTTCGGGAAAAGAATCTGATGCTTTTCGTTGGCTGTTGATTTTTTCATTGAACCATTCGCCGGATGTATTTATTCCTCCCTCATAAATTTGATACAGCCGCGATTGATTGTGCGGACTTGTTTAATTTAGCCTGACCTATTCATAAAAAAATTGCGATGTTTTTGCAATCTTTTTTTTATCAGCGGTAAGCATGGTTTTTAGTGAAAGATCAAATGGAACATTTTTTATTTTTCAATTTTTATTTTAATCGCAATTTTTTTACTCTTCGGGCGGGCCGGATCTCACCGCATCTGCCGGGTTGCGGCTCGTCGCAGTGGAGTGACGACCTTTCATT
>JAWODN010000109.1:0-47057 GCA_046483285.1 Candidatus Aminicenantota bacterium
CTCAGTAGCGCCAGCTGGTCAAATCGGCGCCGGGAGGAGCGGAGTTCAGGATGCGCTCCAGCATTTTAGGCGCCACGCGCATATTGATGGTCAGCCGCGAGAGAGAATTGGGATTGTCGTGATCGCCGCTCCAGCAATGCTCGAAACGGTCTCCGTAATCGATTTCTCCGTCATAGTAGGGATCCGTGGTGCTTTCCAGAAAATCCTCCATCAGATAAACGGCATTGTTTAAATAGTAATTATCCATGTCTCCGACATAGATATGAATTTTTCCTTTGAGTTTCGGTCCCAGTGTTTTCCAGTCGCGTTCCAGAATATAGCGAAGATCATAGTTTTCGCGCCAGTATTCGGCCACCTTATGATCAATATCTCCGGTCATTTTATCCCATATCGGTTTAGGATACCCGTCGTTGTTCACGGGGCTGAACACAGCCTGCCAGACATCCCACTGGTTGCCGGAGCGTCCTTTATCGGCGATTACCAGTTCCTGATGATTGGCCTCCTCCAGGGTTTCCCTGATTTCTCCGAGATAGTTTCTGGCGCCAGGCCGGGGGGCGAGTTTCCACTTATCGTCGGCATAGTAGGCATTTTCATGCTCGTAGATATTGACGATGGTGTATTGCCGGAAGTCGATGGGATCGGGGCAGAACGACCAGCAGCCGTTGTATTCATCGGGATAAAAGATTTGAGCGGCGAGGACTTCCCAGCCGCCGGTGGATCCGCCGTACATGCAGCGTGCCCAGCCTTCGCCGATGCCGCGGTATTGTTCTTCGATATAGGGGATGAGTTCATAGGTTATCGCATCGCCATACGGACCGATATTCGCGGAGTTGACGGCATAAGAATCATCGTAATAAGGATTGGCGTGCTGGATAGTAACGATGATCATGCGGGGGAAATCGGGACCGGTCCAGGCTTTAAAGAATTGATAGGCTATTTCCTGATTAAGAATCCTGTAGCCTTCTCTGTCGCTGCGGTCGGTGCTGGATTGCCCCTCCTCCGGAGGGGTGTCCCGGAAAAGCGTGGGGGTGTAGAAGTAGCGGTGATGGTGGCCGTGGTAGATCATGAGGGGATAGCGGGCTTCAGGGTGTTCTTCGAAGCCTTCCGGCAGCATGATGATGGCTTCCAGAAACATGGGACGTCCCCAGAATTTAGTGAGCCGGTCGCTTTGAATGCGGATATGTTTGATGTATTTGTTATCTTCTCTTTCGGGAAAATCTTCGATTTGCTGATCCATCACGATACGGATGGTTTCTTTTTTGGCCGGGTCGATGGATATCATCTGCGGGGTGCTGTAGAAATTTCCCGGCTTGCGGTTCCATTTTTGTCCTTCTCCTTTGTCCGGCGGCAGTTTCACTGTATGGCCGTCGGCGCGCTGGAAGGTCTCATAGCGGTTGAAAAGCGCCTGCACATAATACTCCCCGGCAGGGAGGTCCGCCAAACTGTCGGCCGGAAAACCGAAAACCGTGCCGTCGATAACGGCGGCCTCTCCCGGAGCCAGGTTATCAACATTAATGCCGAACTTGGGGCCGAACTGAAAGCGCGGTTCATTGTTCCGATTTTCCGCCAGCATCAGCAGAATCCGTCCGTCCTGACTTTCCTCAGCAAGATCTTCGGTGAAAGAAATTGCGAAGCGGAGAGGACTCACGTCTTCGCCGCCGGCCGTGCTGCAGGAAAGGCTGAACAGCAGCGCTGCTGACAACAGCAGCAAAACACATGCATTCTTTGTGAAACATCGCTGATTTTGGTTCATATTATCTCCTTTGGCCCGATTATATGTCATTTACCGTGTCCGGTATTTTTCAAACCAGGCCTTTAAATAAAGCTGATTTAATATCCGGTGGGAAGGACGCTGCCAACCGTGGTATTCGTTGGGCATGCGGATCAACAGCGTATCCTTCCGCTGCATTTTCAGCGCCCGAAAAAATTCTTCACTCTGTCCAATGGGTGTCCGGAGATCCATTTCTCCGGTCATGAGCAAGAGCGGAGTGGTCACATTTCCAACGGAAGCGATAGGTGAACGCTGGTACCAATCCAGGGGATCCTCCCAATGGGGTTTTTTAAACCAGCTGTATTTATCGGTCGGGTCGTCGGCGGTTCCAGCTGCTGATATGTAGTTGACGATCGGCCGCATGGCGCAGGCCGCCCGGAAGCGGTCTGTCTGTCCGACGATATAAGAGGTCAGGATACCGCCGCCGCTGCCTCCGCAGACGAACATGTTTTCCGTGTCAATAAATCCTTTGGCCACGGCTGCGTCCACGCCGGCCATCAGATCGTCATAGTCCTTTCCCGGATAGCTGTATTGGATGCCGTCGACGAAATCTTTGCCGTATCCGGTGCTGCCTCTTGGATTCATATATAGAACCGCATATCCATCGGCCGCGAGATTCTGCCAGGCCCAGTTCCATCTTACCGAGTACATGGCATAGGGGCCGCCATGGATCCAGAGGACCAGCGGATATTTTTCCCCTTTCTTGAATTCGGCCGGTTTGATCAGCCATCCCTGCAGATCCAGGCCGTCCGGTGATTTAAACCACATTTCTTCCACTTCGCCCAGCAGGACATTTTCCAGAACATCGTCATTGACATCCACGACAGTGGTCAGGATTTCAGGCTGTTCCACGGAAAAAGTGACCAAATATCCCGGCCGGTGGGGAGTGGACCGGACGGCGGCCGCCTGTCCGTTATCGGCCAGAGTGAAGGAGGAGAGGACATGTTCCCCCTCGGTGACTTTGAGGATTTCTCCGTTCCGTGAGACAAAGTAAAGGTTTGACACCCCTTTTTCGGGCATGAGGTAATAGACGCCGCTGCTGTCCGGAGCCCAGACGATGCTTGAAGGCGAACTAGGGAGGGCGCCGGCGAGCATCCGTTTCTCATTTCCATTGATATCCATGAGATAAAGACTGGAGATATTCCCGTCGGCATAATCCTGATCGTCGAACCCCGTGTAGGCAATCCACTTGCCGTCAGGAGAAATCCGCATGCCCCGGTCAGGGCCATTTCGAGTGGTCAATTGTTTGATCTCTCCTGACGCCAAGTCCAGGGAATATATTTCACATTCATTGATCTCCATTTCCACTTCATCCCAGGGCTTAAGAAGAGAGGCGAAATAGATTTTTCTGCCGTCATGTCCCCATTGAGGGTCACAAGCCCAAAAACGTCTGGGGTCGTTATAGGTATAATCGCCGGAGGTGATCTGTTTCGGGGTGCCCCCGACTTTTGTGTCAAGAGTAAAAATGTGCATATATCCCTTGGGAAGATAACCCATACCATCAAATGCCCAGATAATGCGGTCGATGACCTTGGCGGGTTCGGCCAGTTTCGCGCCCTTGGGGAATTCCGGCATTGTGACCGGCAGGGGAGACCGCGTTTCGGGAAGATACATGCCGAAAGCCAGCGTTGTGCAGTCCGGTGACCAGCGAAGGCCCACCGGGGTGCGTTCCACATGCGTCAACTGGGCTGTCTCGCGTGAATCAAGCCACAGAACATGGACCTGCACTGTTCCGTCCCGGTCGGAAAGAAAGGCGATCCTTTTCCCGTCCGGAGACCATTCCGGCGAAAAATCGGACCAATTGCCGCGGGTCAATTCCCGCACGCGCTTCCCGTTAATATCCGCGATCCACAGATTGCTCCAGGTTCTGTCGTTCATTTTGTCAACGCCTCTGCGGACAAAAAGAATATTTTTCCCATCGGGGGAGATCTGAGGGCTGCCGATATCTTCCATCTCCAGATACGTTGCTGTATCCAGCAGCCGGGCTTGGCCGTTCGATGCACCCGGCAGGATTAGAATCAAACCAAAGATGATGACACAAACCGGTAATATTTTTCGCATGATTGTCTCCTTTAAAATAACATCCGTTGATTAGCGGATGAGATAAAAATTCTCCTGCCGCCCATCCAGAAACCAGATGCCTTCGCGTGTGAAGGCGGCATTATCTTCAGGGCCGATCGCGGTGCGTCTTCTTGCTGCGGCTTTGCAATGACCCCTGGGATCCCCGCCTCCCCGGAAGGCGGGGATACGGCCGCTGCACGGCCTGCGGATGACAGGGCTGATTTGGATTTTTACCCATTAATCAAAAATAACGGCTGTACTTGGCCCAGACGTCATCGCCCAGTTCCCAGTAGGCGGCCACGGCGGCGTCCGCCTGCTTGACACAGTAGTCGGTCAGGAATTTTTGTGCGCGGGCCGGGTCCTGTTCATATATTTTCTGCGCTTCCGCTTCGATATCGGCCTGGTTTTCAAACAGCCGGTTCTCAATTTTCTCCCACACCTTGGCGATATCCTGGGTGATGTGCTGCCAGCGGAAGGCCGCCAGTTTGCTGACCCGGCGGAAGGACCACCAGGCACAGTCGCGACTGAAGCTGCGGCGGCCGTCCACCCGGTAAGAGTCCGGCATGCGGGTGATCCCGCAATAGAAAGGCGTATGGGGTGTGGTGGCGGGATTGTCATATCCCAGCCAGACTACGCCGCCGATCATATCCGGAAGCCAATCCCGGGACTGGGTCACATGCACATAAGTTGCGTGCGGGGAGCAGATGGTCCTCTCCCTCTGGATACGGAAGAGCTCCCGCAATTCATTGTTCATATGGGGATTGGCGATAGGGCTTTTAACGGCCTGGCCGCTGCCGTCAACGGCGAGAAGGTCCTTGGTCATATCAAATTCCGTGCCTTCATAGGTATCCCGGAAAATATTGAGGACATCCTGAACGGTCACTTTTTTATCCGGTTTAACGGAAAAAGGGTAATTTTCCGAATGCGGATTGAGTTCCAGGGAGGGGGCCAGCAGGCTTAAAACCCGCCATTCCCGCCGGCGTGACCCCATCCGGGTCCGGGTGCCGGGCGCATAGGCGTAGCAGACCTCAAAGGGTTTGCCGCTGTCCGGCGACCACCACCCGTTTTCAACTGCCAGGGAATGGATGTTCTCCGAAGCCATGAAGTATTCAATGTTGTCCAGATCGATCTGGCGGATGCGGCTGGCATTGGCGGACATGCCGATTTCATCATCCGGTACGCGCTGGGCGGCCCAGACCGCGCCCGTTTGGCCCTTGCCGGGGCCGAAAATCTCAAAATGCCAGGTCTCCTTAGGATCCGCGAAAGTGAAACATTCGCCGTAATCGGTGTAGCCGTGTTTTTTGGTCAGCTCGTCCGCGATGCGGATGGCTTCCCGGGCGGTCTTGGCCCGTTCGAGAAGCAGGCGGTAGAGTTCGGGAGCGTCGATAATGCCTTTGTCGCTTTTAAGCTCACGGCGGCCGCCGATGGTGGTCTCTCCGATGGCCAGTTGGTATTCATTCATAACCGGGTAGGCGGTATTGAGGAAGGCGTAGGTCTCCGGGACCTGGGGGATTTTTCCTGTGGGCAGGCGGTCGGGGTCATCCGGACCCCGGGTGCGCTTGGACTGGAAATAGATCTTTGCCGTATCGCCCGGAGCGTGTTTTTTGTGCGGGACGATATTGATCCAGGTGCGGTCGGTGCCGGAATCGCAGGAATGGGAGGTCATGGTCGAGCCGTCGGCTGAGGCCATCCGGCCCACCAGGATGCTGGTGCAGGATTCAAAAGGGTTGACAGCTTCTTCGGGTTCGAAAGTCCAGGGTTGTGTATAAGGAGAGGCGGCAAGGCAAACCGCCAGCAAGGTTACAAAAAAAACCGGTTTATAAAATTTCATTTATCCGTCTCCTTGGCTGATTACAGCCCCAGCTTGGACTTGATGTCTGAGGGTATGGCGTCCTTGTGCACCATGATGGCGACTGTTTTCATGCGGTAATAGGGCTTGGACATGAAGAGATAACCGTTGTAGGGGCCGCGGTCTCCGCCGGAATTTTTTATATAATAGTAAGTCTTTCCGTTCTGGTCTTTGGCCAGCCCCACAACATGCATCAAGTGGTCATCGGTGGTGATATAGCTGCCAAAGGATTTCTGGCGGTTTTCCTGGGTGACGTCCATTTCCTCGACCGGTTCCGTGATTTCGTCTTCGATATCTTCCTTGGGGAGCAGGGCATAGCCTTTGTCCCGGCTGGAAAAATGCTTCTCGCTGACATCGCCGTCCCAGGCCACAGTGTAGCCGTTTCCCAGGGCATAGTCGGCGATTCGTTCCAGGTCGTCGAGCGGGACATTATAGAATTCATCGTTATACCACCAGTTGTCCGGGACTTTCACCACGCATTGCTTGTAAAAAGGCGCATAGGTGAAAGAAGTCACCTCCACGTAATCATCCGGATTGACCATGACGACGTTTTCGGCGAATGATTTAGGGGTATAGAACTGTCCCTGGTAGGTGAAATTGTCCGGGGGCGCACCCAAATAGGCGTTAATCACGCCGGCGAAAGCATCCTTCCACCGGATAGTGGGCCGGCGGGCCGCCACAACAGCATCAACGACGCCTTTCAGGGCCCGGAACAATTCGTTGTGATCGTGGTGGTCGTAACCCAGCACCATGCCGCTGTAAACCGATTCCGGGACAATGCCGTGGTTGCGGAGCTGTTTCATAACATCATGGCCTAAACTGCCCTGGCCGAAGGTGGCGTTGCCGTGCATTCGGACGAAGTTTTCCGCTTTGTCCCGGTAATTGTAATTAACGATGAACATCTCGGAGAGGTCTAAAGACTCACCGCCAAGGCGCAAGGTTTCCGATTCGAGGAAAGAGACCGTGGCGAAACACCAGCAGGTGCCGGTGCGGGCCTGGTTTTTTACCGGTGTGTGGCCGAGCTCCTTGGTTACGGTGAACTCATAGGCGCCGGGCTTTTCTTCCTCCGCCCGGGAAAGGGCGGGAGACCAAAGCAAGACGGCGGCAAGCAATCCGCAGATGAGCCATTGGGATAGTTTTTTAATGTGCATAATACCTCCTGGGAATATATTTTAATGATTTTTTCCATCCACCATCATTCCGCCCCTGTGACCGCAGTTCAGAAGTCATTTTCATCGTTCGTGGTGTGCTTATACCCATGGTGAATTCATAAAAAAAATGGCGATGCCTTTATTATCAATCTATTTTAAGCGATATACAAGGGTCTTTTAAAAATTCGGCCGTCATGTGTTATTCTTGTCAAAAAGCATGTTGAAGTCATCGGTTGCCCCGGATATAATTCACTTAAGATTCTTTATCTCTGTTGAGCGTATGAGAAAGACTTCCCAACAGGGGAGTGCTTTTCAGGGAAGGATTTCTTATGAGACGGCGGGAGCCGGAGTCCTGGTTGAAAAAATGCACGGCAACAGCCGGTGGATCAAAATGATTTTCAAGAAAATGGAAAACGGCTGAGAAAATCCGTGTCTCCGCCTTATCGGCAATCTTGGATCAGCCCGCGTGCTGAGGGATGCCGTTTTCCGCATGGATATGTGAGCGTTCTGCCCATGGGCGGCATAAAGAAGGTCAGGCTAAGTTAAATCAGAGTCCGGGTTAATAAATAAGGAGCGTTAAATGAAACGAAGAGATTTTGTTAAATGCGGTTTGGTTATTTCAGCTGCATTTTTTTCATTCTGAAATTTTCTTCAATGCATATTCTCATATTTTTTCTGTCTTCTTCGAACTCATCGGAATCACTCGCATTATCTCTCAACATTTTGTCAAACACCACGTGAAGAGTTTTTTTTGCTTTTTCCGTAACCCTGTAATTCGTCCATCTTCCATCTCGTATATCTTTGACCAAATCCGCATCTCTCAGGATCCGAAGCTGGTGGGAAATTCTTGACTGTTCCATTTTCAGGATATAGACAAGCTCACATACGCACAGATCTCTTTGCAAAAGAAGCATGAGAATACGCAGACGGGTGGGATCAGAAAGGGCTTTGAAAATTTTTACAGCGTCTTTCATTGTTGTTTGTCTGCGACCATATTGTCATATATTTAAACTCTTTACAAGCGGAGCGGCGCTCCGGCCGCAATATTTTTAACCGGACCTGTTCACACCCTGCGTCCCGCATCTGCGGCGGCCCGGTCCGCTCATCCTGCCGCTCTGAAAACCGGGTGATAAAGGAATGTGGTTTTTGATGACAAACTTCCGGGATTCGTCTATAATGGCCGCAATTTATGGAGGTGTTTATGAAAAAAGCAATCATTCAAATCACTATTCTTTTCTTTGGAATTTCCCTTTTCGCGGCGTCGACGCCGGAAGAGAGGCTCCAATCATTCGCCCGGCATAAGGAGATGCATAAAGAAAGCCCCTTCCGGCCGCTCGAATGGCGCAGCGTGGGACCCTATTTCATGGGAGGTCGCGTGTGTGATATCGAAGGCTGCGCTTCGGATCCGTTCCGGCTGTTAGTCGCTGCGGCGTCCGGAGGCCTGTGGCTTACGAAGAACAGCGGAACCACATGGACACCGTTATTTGAAAGCGAATCCGCCGTCGGATTCGGCGACATCGCTGTCTCCGGGAAGAATAAAAACCTGATCTGGGCGGGGACGGGTGAAGAGAATTCCTCTCGAAGCTCATATGCCGGGACAGGCGTTTTCAAGAGCCTGGATGCCGGAAAGAGCTGGACCCATATGGGACTCACCGCCACCCAGCACATCGGAGAGGTAATCATCCACCCTGAAGACACCGGCATCGTCTATGTCGCCGCCATAGGCCGCCTCTACACGAAGAACGAGCAGCGGGGGGTTTTCAAGACCACCGACGGCGGCAAAACGTGGGATAAAATCCTTTACATATCGCCGCGGACGGGAGTTATCGATCTGGCGATGCATCCGGAAAACCCGGACATTTTGCTTGCCGCATCCTGGGAGAGAGACCGGAAGGCCTGGCATTTCACAGGAAGCGGACCGGAAAGCGCCATCTACAAAACCACCGACGGCGGCAGGAACTGGCGGAAGACGGTCACAGGATTTCCCCAGGGAGAACATGTGGGCCGGATCGGATTGAGGTTCAGCCCATCCAATCCCGATGTGGTCTATGCCTTCCACGACAACCAGAAGCTCCGGAGCGATCCGAACCGGCGGGGCGAAGCCCGTGAGGGCGACCTCTCTGCGGAAAGCCTGAAGACCATGTCAGTGGAGGACTTTCTGAAAATTGAAAACGATCGGCTGGAGTCCCTTCTCCGGTCTTCTGGTGCGCCCCGCATCTTTACCGCCGAAGCTGTCAAGGAAGCGGTACAGGACGGAGAAATCACCCTCCCGGATCTGGCTGACATCCTGATCGGCGGGGCCAACGCCTCTCTCTTCACAGCCAGGGTCAAGGGCGCCGAGGTGTACAGGAGTTCGGACGGCGGAGAGTCCTGGGAGCGGACTCATGAGGAGGACCTGCCCAGCGGCATCGTCCACACCTATGGTTATTATTTCGGCAAAATGGCGGTCGATCCCGAGGATGAAAACACCATCTACATTCTCGGCGTTCCGGCCATGAAATCCACCGATGGCGGGAAAACGTTTAAGGAAATCCCCGATGCCGGAGGGAGTTATGGACGCGGCCTGCACGATGTTCATCCCGATCATCACGCCTTGTGGATTGATCCAAACGAGCCCAGAGTTCTCTGGCTGGGGAACGACGGGGGTGTGAACGTTTCTTACGACGCCGGCCGGACTTTCCAGAAATTCGACAACCTCCCTCTGGCCCAGTGCTATACCGTCAACTTCGACATGCAGACGCCATACAACATTTACACCGGTCTCCAGGACAACGGTGTCAATGTCGGTCCCAGTGATTTCGTCTTCGGCCTCAGGGATAAACAGTGGCGGTTGATCCTCGGCGGCGACGGGGCGTTTGTTCAGCCCGACCCCCAGGATCCCGACACGGTCTATGCCGCATTCCAGTTCGGCAGTATTTTCCGCCTGAACCAGGCCGACGGGAGCCAGACCAGCATCAAGCCCCAATTGAAGTCCATCCAGCCGCCCTACCGGTTCAATTGGCTGACCCCTTTCATGATTTCCCGGCACAATCCCCATACGCTGATCCTGGGTGCGAACAAAGTTCTGAAAAGCGTCGACCGGGGAGAGAACTGGTTCGAAATCTCTCCCGACCTGACCGACCGCAAAAACATCCACGGCAATGTCCCCTTCGCCACCATCACCGCTCTTGACGAGTCTCCTTTTACGCCTGAAGTCGTTTACGCCGGAACGGACGACGGAAATGTCTGGGTGACCAAGGATTACGGCAAGTCTTGGGACAAAATCACCGAGGGGCTGCCGAAAAAGTGGGTCACGCGGATCGAAGCCTCAAAATTCGCTCCTGAGCGGGTGTATCTGACCATGATCGGCTACCGTGAGGACGATTTCCAGACCTACGTCTTTTCCTCCCAGGATTATGGGAAAACCTGGATTTCGATCAAAGGCAACCTGCCGGAGGAAGGGGTGAACGTCATCCGCGAGGACACGGAGAACGAAAATGTCCTTTACCTGGGCACTGACCTGACGGCCTATGTCAGCCTCGACAGGGGCCGCTCCTGGCATTCCTTGCGGGGCAACCTTCCCACCCAGCCTGTTTACGATATGCGCATCCATCCGCGGGAAAAAGACTTGATCATCGGCACACACGGCCGCGGGGTCTTTGTCATGCCCGTGGAGAAAATTCAGAAGCTGACTGCCGGCGTCCTGAAGAAGGACGCCCATCTCTATCCGGTGTCCGAAGTGCGTCTTGTGCCGGAGCGTTTTGGAGGTCCCTCTGAAGCTGAGTTTGAGTTCTGGGCCTCTGAGCCCGGAGAGGCGGTCCTGACCGTCAAGGATACTCACGGCGTTGTGGTCAAGCGTTTGATTATTCAAGCGGTCAAAGGCATGAACGCCGCCGGATGGAACCTGATTCCGGAAGAGGGCGAAACACCGGTCGCGCCGGGCGAATACACGGTGGAACTTCAATTCGGCGGGGCCTCCGAGAGCGGAACCCTCAAGGTGATTGCCTTCCGGGGCTGAATCAAATAAAAAAGGAGCTGTTATGAAAAAAAACATTATTGTAGGATTTTTGGTCGCTTTTATGGTCCTGCCTGTGTTCCTGTCAGGAGAAATTATCGTCCTTAAGGTCAAGGTGCAAGTCGCCAATGTCCGGATGGAGCCTGATATCAACAGTGCGGTGATCAAGCAGTTTCCCCTGGATTCGCTTATTGAATCCAGGCAGAAAATCGGGGACTGGTACGAGATCATCACCACAGATGAAAAAGGTGACACCATTTCGGCTTATATCCACGCTCAGGTGGTGGACGTGATTGCCGGGGAAACAGTGTCCGAACCCGAACCGGTCCGTGAACCCGAACCGGTCCGTGAACCCGTCCGCGAGGAACCCCGGAAGCCTATTGAGAGGCAGCCCGCCCCTATCTCTTACAGACCGGCATACCCCGGAGGGGGGCTCAAGTTGATCGGGGGACTGGCCAGCGCCAGTATAAATTTCTCTCCTGTTGAAGGATATGATCTTGACCAGTATAAAAAGTCGAAAATAGGTATCTTCGGCGGGATCGGTTATGAAACGGGATCCATGATCGGACTTGAAATCAATGCCCTATACATGCAGAAAGGTGTGAAATTCGAGGGGAATTTACAAGAAACCGGATTGGACCTGACTTTTGATGCCACCTCAAAAATAGATGTGATCAGCGTACCTGTTATGGTGAAAGTGAGGCTTATGCCCGGGTCAACCCCCTATGTTCTCGGCGGTGTGGAGGCGGCTTATATCATGTCGCATAATGTCAGCTACAGTTATAAAGATGAAATTTCCAGCGAGTCTGCATCCGGAACTGAAGACTCCAAAGAGGACACCAAAGATTTCGACTACGGGCTTGTTCTTGGGGCCGGTTTTGAGATCAACACCGGCGCACTGCCTTTATTTATTGAAGGCCGTTATCTTATTGGTTTGGCAGATATCGCCGCGGATGATGATTTGAATGCCCAGAATGAGAATTGGGTTAAAACCAATGCTCTTCTCTTAACGGCCGGGATCAGATTTTAGATGCCGATATCGCCGGCGCTCCTAACGCCGGGCCATGTTTGATGAGCGGGGAGATGATTTGTTTTTTATAAAGTGAAAAAGATGCCGGCGGAGTATGCCATTCCATGGGAAAGACCGCCATCAAGAAGGAAGCCCATGTCTTTGGTTATTCTGTACTGCATTAAGAAACCAAGCGCCGGAGATAGAATCCAGGACGGAATCTGTTCATTCCATTCCCTGATTATTTTTATCAGATGCTCCTCTGAACCCAGGTATTCAAAAGTGCCCACAGGAGTGCGGAGAGTGGTTTGGCCCTCCAGCCTCAATTTGCCGTCAAAAGGCATGACCGTCACCCCGCTGTAGAAGGACATTTTGAATTTTTCAATATCAAGAATTTTATACCGGGTAAGAAATGAAAACATTATGGAACCGAGTTCGGCGTGTCCGCTCCCTTGAGTCTCCAGTTCGGCCATCGAGAACCCGAGAAAACTGACGATCTGTTGGGAATAAACATCGTAGGGAATCCGGTAATCGAAATAGCAGCCCCGGAATCCCACAGAAAACCTGTCCGGAATGACATCGTGCCATGCGGCTAAAGCCAGATGCTTTCCGGATGAACGCAGATTCACCTGCAAAAAACTGATGTTGAGATCTCTATCCGAAAAGTAAGGGCTGAGCATCCGAACGTATTCCTCTCTGATCATTTCTTCGCTTTTTCGTTCAACAGGCGGAGTGAACGGGGATAATGACCAGCCGCCGTAGGAGACCTGGATGTCCCAGCGTTCAGCCCGCATATAGGATGAGCATGAAAACAGGAGGAACAAGGTCATTGAAATGATGATATTTTTTGAAATGCATTTTCCCATGCTGGCTTATCCTTGAAAAATGATTGAAATGCCCCCACATAATACCAAAAAAAAGACGCCTGCTCAATTTGTCTCTACAGATTCGGTGTGCTATCTTAAATGGCATGTGATGATAAGGTCTTTCTTATGAACCAAGAAAATTTGTTTATAAAAAGCACCGGGGTCGTCATTTGTCTCTGTTTCGGTTTTTTCATTCTTGTCACCTCCGCGCCGTATTCACAAGCTTCCGAGCATAATCCCAGGGAAATCCTGAAAAACGTCGACGATATGATGAGGGGAGAATCAAGCACAGGCCGCTTCACCATGACCGTCAACACAACACATTGGACACGGGCGCTCACAGTTCAATTCTGGACCAAGGAGGATGACAAATTGCTTATGAGGATTCTTTCCCCAAAGAAAGAGAGAGGCATTGCTACCTTGAAGTCCGGCCGCAATATCTGGAATTATTTGCCTAATACGAACCGGGTGATCAAGCTTCCGTCTGCTTCGCTTGGCTCTTCCTGGATGGGAAGCCATTTCACTTATGACGATCTGTTGAAAAACAGCAGTCTGGCCGATGATTTTGATTATGAAATAACCTCCCAGGAAAAGAGGGGAGACCTGTCCATCGTGGAGATCACCTGTGTGCCCAAACCGGGGGTCCCCCTCGTTTGGGGAAAAGTGGACGTCACCGTAAACATGGATGACAACCTGCCTCTTCTCATCCGTTATTATGAGGAAGACGGCATGCTGGTGCGGACTCTTGTTTTCACGGATGTCACCGGGGAGGGAGACCGAAACCTTCCAAAGCGGCACCGCATGATTCCGGCCGGCAAACCAGATGAATTCACGGAAGTTTTTTATGAAAAAATTGAGTTTGACCCGGTTATTGATGAAAGCGTTTTTTCACTCCGGCGTTTGAAAAAATGATCCGGATGCAGCCATGAAATCAATCCGTTATGCCTGGCGCAACCTCTGGCGAAACAAAAAACGCACGCATATCACACTGACGGCGCTGGCTTTCGCCACCGCCATCCTTATCGTCAGTTCCTCTCTTTTGGACGGAATTATGGAGGATGCCGTGGATAACATGACGTCCATTTCAGTGGGGGAAGTTCAAGTTCACGCACCAGGGTACCTGGATGACCGTTCTTTTTATAAGTCAATTGTCAACCCTGAAGGGATAATTCGTGCTGTGGAGGCGCTTCCCGCCTTCCCGGCTCCCAGAAGTTACGGACACGGTCTCATATCTTATGAAAACAGATCCTCCGGAAGCCGGTTTTGGGGAATTGATCCGGCGGCGGAAAAAAAAGCTTTTGCTTTGGCTCCAAACATGCAAGAAGGCGTCTTTCTCCCCGAAGGCCCTGAAAAAAAGGTTGTTCTGGGGAGACGGCTGGCACAATTTCTGCGGGCGGATGTCGGCGCTGAAGTGGTGGTGGTTGTTCAGGCTGCGGACGGATCTTTGGGAAACGACCTTTATACCGTTTCCGGAATTCTTAAGCCCTCGGGAAGCCTGATTGACCGGACCGCCGCTATTATTCATCAGGAGGACTTTGCAGGCCTTTTTGTTTCCGGGGGAAGAATTCACGAGATTGCATTCAACTCAAAGGGAAACATTCCTGCGGATCAACTGAAGGAGGCTATCCGTGCGTCCGCTCAAAATGCGGATGTCAAGACCTGGGGGGAACTCCTGCCTGTGTTTTCGGATCTGCTCAACATCACCCAGGCGACTTTATGGCTTTTCAGCAGTATATTTTTTTTGGTCGCCGGGCTGGGCATTATGAACACCATGTTGATGGCCGCATATGAGCGCACATGGGAATTCGGGATCATGAAGGCCTTAGGGACGTCTCCCCGTCTCATCATTGGGATTGTTCTCATTGAAGCCGCCATCCTTTCTTCGCTGGCCGCACTCGCCGGCGCGGGGATAGGTTCAGCCGTCTCCATTTGTCTCAATAACTTTGGTATCGATGTCAGCGTTTTCGCCCGGGAACTGAGAGTGTCTGATATAATCTTTAATCCGGTTTGGCGTCCGGAGCTCAGTGTGAGAAACGTTGTTTTTCCGGTCTTTTGCATATGGACGATTTGCCTTGCGGCTTCTTTTTATCCGGCTTTTCTTGCGGCGCGCCAGGAGCCTGTGATCAGCATGCATGGAAATTATTAATATGAAATTGAAGAGCCGCCGATGATCAGCCGAATAGCTTGGAGAAATATCTGGAGAAACAAAAAGCGGACCGTCATTACCATTGCTCCCATAGCCCTGGGACTTGCTTTTGCCATTTTTTTTGTCTCCATTGAGGATGGTCTCAGGGACAGGCTGGAGAATGATGCGGTTCAGTTTATGGCCGGGCATATCACCTTGGAACATCCGGCTTACCAGGACGAACCAGCCATCGATATTTATTTGACGGATACGGAACAACTCAGAGTTCAAATCGAAGAGCGGAAAGATGTGAAAAGAACCAAGCTTCTTGTTATCGCGCGGGGCGTGGCTAAATCTTCCGTAAGCAGCATGGGCGTTAAAATTTTCGGAGTCGAGCCCTCGGCCGAAAAACAGACGTCCCCTTTGGTCTCTCAAATGACGGCCGGACGTTATCTCCAGGACGGAGATAATGCTCATGTCGTCATAGGACGAAAACTGGCTGAGCGCCTCGGCACCGGTGTGGGGAAAAAACTGGTCCTGACAACAACCGACACCCAATCCATGATAACGGATGTGCTTTGCCGGATTGTGGGGGTGTTTGAAACGGGTTTAGAAGAGGTCGACTCCTATATTGTTCATATTCCCCTTCTTTTTGCGAGAGAAATCCTGTATCTGCCTCAAGACAGCGCGACTCAACTCAGTGTCATATTGAGCCGATCCGAAGCCGGAGGGCGGCTTATCCAGGAGATTAAAGCCCTGACCGCTGAAAAACCCATTGCTGTATATAGCTGGCACAGTATGGTTCCCGAACTGGCCTCTCTTATCCAAATGATCAGATATTCGGTTGTGATCTTAGAAGGCTTATTGATTCTTCTGATTCTTTTTACTATTCTGAACACGATTCTTATGTCCGTGGTGGAACGCCGAAAAGAGTTTGCCGTTCTTCTCGCCCTGGGAACACCCCCGGGATTTTTAAAACGTAAAATATTTCTTGAGTCCGCCTGGATCGCGCTGCACGGGGTGGTGCTGGGAACCATAATGGGCGGACTTATTTCTCTGGCTTTTCAGATTTGGGGGCTTGATTTGAACAAAATTATCGGGACAGATCAATTCTTCTTTGGTTTCGGAACCCCCTCGCTGATTTATCCCCGTGTTCAGCTCGGCACATTATTAAAGATGGGCGGGATCGTTCTTGCCGCTGTCCTGGCCATCAGCCTTATCCCCATGAGATGGGCGGTGAAAGTTCCGATTGCGGAAACAATACGCTTGGAAAAACCATGACAAAAAATATAATCCGGGTTAGAAATGTGATCAAAGATTATGTCAAAGGAAACATTGCGGTCCGTGCCCTTCATGGGATTGACCTGGCTGTTCAGAAAGGAGAGTTCACCGCTATAGCCGGGCCTTCAGGATCGGGAAAGACGACGCTGCTCAATCTTATCGGGGGCTTGGATAGACCGACGTCGGGCAGCGTGGAAGTGGAAGGATGCGGGCTCAATGAACTTTCATCCGTTGCGCTCGCTCGCCTCCGTCTTAGACGCATCGGTTTTATCTTTCAATCACACAACCTTCTTCCGGTTCTTACGGCGCTGGAGAACGCCGAGTATATTCTCATGATTCAGGGAATGCCCAAGGAAGCGAGACAGAAAAAAGTCAAGAAACTCCTTAAAGACGTGGGTTTGGAAGGACTTGAAGATCGATTCCCCCGGGAGCTTTCCGGAGGTCAGCAGCAAAGAGTGGCTATCGCCAGGGCCGTCGCCGCCCAGCCGGTCATTGTCCTTGCTGATGAGCCGACCGCCAACGTGGATGGGAAAACCGCCGCAGGAATTCTTGATTTGATGCGGCGGTTGAATGAAGAAGAAAAAATCACCATGCTTTTTTCCTCTCATGATCCGCAGGTATTGAAAAGAGCGGGAAAAGTCTTTTCCCTCCGGGATGGTAAACTTTTCTCTTGAAACATAAAGGCTGAAACGTGTTTTATGGAAAAGAAACCTCCACTTTCAAGACCCGGGCTTTTGAAGTTTTCTTTTTTTTCTTCCTGGTTTTTTTGCTCTGCTCTCTTCCGGGAGGGGGGCAAACAGATCCCGCAGATAAGGCTTTTTTCTTCGGAGGTGATTTCCGTATCTTTGCCTCCACCAGCTATTATCCAGACTTTCAGCCGATTTTCCCTGATTCACAGCAATTCATGCGGTCACTGCTGCGGTTTACAGCTCAAGGGCGCCTGACCTCAAAGCTGCAGTATGATTTCCATCTTGTTCAGCACCTTGATTATTCCAGTGAAAAGGGGGGCGGAATATTCAATCCGCCTATCGGAAAACAACGCTACCAATTCTTAAGGATGCCCTGGGAATGGCTGCAAAGTGACAACTGGTCGGCGGGCCTTTTTTTTGACCGGTTCAATATCCGGCTCTCCCTCTCCTGGGCGGATTTCACTCTGGGCCGTCAGGCCGTCACTTTCGGCAAGACATACTTCTGGAATCCCATAGATGTGTTCCTGCCCTTCCGGGTGTGGGATATTGACCGGGATTACAAGGAAGGGGTGGATGCCTTAAGGCTTGATGTTCCGCTTGGAAATTTTTCGGGAATGAGTTTGATAGGGGCGCCGGGAAAAGAAATCGTTTTGACAGAGGATTTCACAGGCACCGCGGCAAAAAAGGATGTCTCCTGGTATGGATCAGCTTTGTTGGCCCGGCTTTATACCATTTCAGCAAACTGGGATCTGGCGTTCCAGACGGGGAAGGTGTACGGGGGCTATCATCTCGGCGGGGCCGCTTCCGGCCGGGCGGGCCTGTTCGACATGCGGCTCGAAGGGGCTTATTTCATCGCTGATAAAAACCGCCGGCGCCCTCTGCCCGATCCTCTTCAGGATGAACTTCTGGACGATCATCTGACAGCTGCGGCCGGGGTGGGATGGAAATTCCCCAGCAGCCTGGTTATGGAAGTGGAGTACTTTTATAACGGAGCGGCTGG
The DNA here is from genome assembly GCA_046483285.1 of Candidatus Aminicenantota bacterium. Classification (GTDB taxonomy): domain Bacteria; phylum Acidobacteriota; class Aminicenantia; order Aminicenantales; family Aminicenantaceae; genus CAYRTV01. The sequence continues at coordinate 17,797 of JAWODN010000109.1, forward strand.
AACAAAAAATCCGGAAAGCGCTCTTCTCCGCATGATCCATGGGACGAACCTCCATTTAAGCACCAGTCTTGTGGGCATTATGTTCGGTTATGATATTTTGCCTCTCGTAAAAGGCAAATGGATCGGGATTCTATCCGTGACGGACCGGTCATTTTATCTGCACCCCAACCTGTCAATCTCGCTGACCAATGAAATGGACCTTATGCTGGGGGCAGCCTTAAGCGCCGGAGAATCTCCATACTTATTCGCCGGGAAATATCCCCGGTTGAGAACGGAATTCGGGACCTACCCCGATGTTTTCTACCTTCTTTTGAAATGGTATTTTTAAATATCCTGTCTATTCGTGAAATGTTATATTGATAGCGGAAAGGCCTTCTTCTGAAGGGCGGATCGAGAGCCTCGGATATGTGGTATTCCGCAGCTGTGAAATAATTGAGGCCGGTTCAGCAGAGATAATAGGATCGGGGGAAAAAAAACAAAAAAAACACTTGAAAAAGCCTTTGGTTTCGTGTATAAACTTCATCTAATATAATTATAAGCTTATATAATGGATTCAAAAATAATACGCAACCAAGAAGCTCGAATATTTAAAGCCCTTGCCCATCCCATACGCCTCTATATCGTAGAGACTTTGCTCAACGGGGAAAAGTGTGTCAACGATATCCGGGAGCTTTTTGATGTCACTCAGCCGAACATTTCTCAACATTTGAATATTTTGAAATATTCCGGAATTGTTGAAAACCGCCAAAAAGGAAATTTGCGCTGTTATTATCTTAATGACCCCCAAAAGATAAAGACACTGCTTAAGTCTGTAAAGGACTTTTTTGTTGAATGAACGGCAGCATCGTTTAATTTAACAAGAATTGTGAATTTTTAGATAAATTAAATTTTTGGAGGTTATGTATGTCAAAGATCGCCATTACAGTCAATGGATCTGAGTCTAAAAACATTTTTCCCACTTTTATTTTGGGATCTTCCGCCGCTGCATCCGGCGATGAGGTCATCATTTTTTTCTGTCCCGGTGGTGCTCCCGCTATGGTCAAGGGAGTTATTGAGAAAATGGAAGGCAAGGGTCTTCCCGATCTTTTGGAGCTGTATGAGGGAGTCCGGAATTTAGGCGGCAAGGTCTACGTATGCGAACTGGCTTTGGAGGCCAAGGACTTGAATAAAGAAGATTTACGGGAAGGGGTGGAAATAATCGGGGCCACAACCTTTATCAATGAGATAAAGGATGCCACTATAACGTTTTCATTTTAAATTTTTAAAAAACTGTTTTTATAAAATTAATTTCCAAGGAGGAAAAAATGGCCATGAAAAATATCGACGCATTAGGATTGAAATGCCCCCAGCCTATTTTAAAGGTCGCATCTTTAGCTCCACAAATGAATTCCGGAGATATTCTTGAAGTCGTTGCTGACTGCGAATCTTTTCCTAAAGATATTAAAGCCTGGGCTGAAAAAACAGGCAAGACTTTGCTTTTTTGCAATACGGACGAATCAGGAAAACACGAGGCTCAAATCCAATTTTAATTTCATCAGCAACACACTTTTCACATGAGACGCCGCGGGGGTTCCGCAAGACTGTCCTGCACGGAATCCGGCTTGATGTTGAATTAGTCACTGTCCTTCCTCTTGCTTCGCTTCTCTGTCTGGCGGGTCTGCCGAAAGAGCAAAAGCGGCTGGTTTTGTCAGGAAAGGAAAATAACCATGGGAAATGAATATAAACCCCAAATTGTTGGATTTTTATGTAACTGGTGCTCATATGCAGGGGCTGACCTTGCCGGCTCAAGCAAACTGGAGATAAAACCTTATCTCTCCGTTATCCGGGTGATGTGTTCCAGCCGGGTCAATTCGAATCTGGTTCTGGCTTCATTTCTATGGGGAGCCGACGGGGTTCTGATAGCCGGATGCCATCCCGGTGATTGTCATTATGAGCAAGGCAATTATTATGCGCGGAGACGATTCGCACTGCTGAAAAAAATAATGGAAAAACTGAACTTGGAACCTGAGCGACTTCAGCTTTCCTGGATTTCCGCATCGGAAGGCAAGCGGTATGCGGAGATAGTCAATAATTTTGAGGAGAATATAGCCGGCAAGGGCCCGAATCCCTTCAATGAAAATCCAAAAGTCTGAAAAAAGGATGAGTGAAGTCATGAAAAATCAAGAGGTGATGGTCATAGGAGGGGGGGTTGCGGGATTAAAGGCCAGTCTGCTTTTAGCCGGAGCGGGAATTAAGACCTATCTGGTAGAAAAAGAGTCCTGGATAGGGGGGCAAACGATAAAATTCGAAGAAGTTTACCCCAACATGGAATGTGCCACTTGCATGGTGGCCCCTTTACAGCAAGATGTCCTGCAAAATGAAAATATAACACTGCTTCTGCTCAGTGAAGTCCGAAAAGTTGAAGGAACTGCAGGGGATTTTAAAGTTAAGATTCATAAAAAAGCCGCATACGTCAAGGCGGACGACTGCATTGGATGCGGAGCTTGCTACGAACCTTGCCCGGTCAGTCTGGACAATAAATTCGAAGAAAAGCTTTCCCAAAAAAAAGCAATTTCCGTCCCCTGTCCCGGTGCACTTCCCAATGTTCCGGTTATTGATCCGGAAAGCTGTCTTCGTCTCAATGGTAAAAAAGAAGACTGCACGGCCTGTCAGGAAGCCTGTGTGTTTGGTGCCGTCGATTTTTTGGATAAAGACCGGGCCATTGACCTGGAAGTTGGCGCAATCCTGGTTGCCACAGGTTTTGACATGTTCGATTTGAAGTCCCTGAGTCAGTTTGGGTACGGGAAGTTCCCGAATGTCTACACAGCCATGGAATTTGAAAGGCTTTACGCTCAGAATGGCCCCACTGAAGGCCAGCTCATTTTAAGGGATAAGAAGGAACTTCAGTCCATCGGTATCATTCACTGCGCCGGGCGGGAGGAACAGGGCTACTGTTCCGGTATTTGCTGTTCATATTCCGTTAAATTCTCTCACTTCCTCAAGGAAAAAATGGCAGGTTCCAAAATCCGCCATTTTTATAAAGACTTGTGTATACCCGGCAAATCGCATCAGAAATTTTATGAGGACGTAAAAAATAAAGGAGTTCTTTTTAATAACTATGATGAAATTGAAGTTGATGGGCAAAACGGTTCTTTACAAATAAAATATAAAAATGGAAACAGCCGGGGGGAAACAGTTGATGTTGACATGATTATTGTTTCTCCGGCTATGACCCCAGGCAAGGACTCTGAGCAGCTTGCCGGCGTTTTGGGAATCCGCCTGGATGAACATGGTTTTTTCGCTGCTCAGGATGAGCAGCTTTCCCCGGTCACATCGGATAAAACTGGTGTGTATATTACAGGATGTGCCGAAGGCCCTAAGGATATTCCCGAATCCATCGCTCAGGCGGAAGCTGCAGTCGGCAAAATCATTTTGTCTTTTCAGTAAAGGAAAAAAAATGAATGGAAATATCGGAGTTTATGTTTGTGAATGCGGACCGAATATCAAAGACCGGATCAACATTGACCGGGTGATGGAGGTCATTTCTTCTAGTGAAAACATCAAAACTGTAAAAAGGTTTTCCCTTCTCTGCTCCAATGACGGTAAAAAATTCCTGGAGGAGGATATCAAAAAGGAAGGATTGACCCATGTTGTGGCGGCCGCTTGTTCTCCAAAAGATCATGAGCAGACATTCATGAAAGTGTGTGAGAAGGCAGAGATCAATCCTTACTTATTCCAGCTGGTCAATATACGGGAGCAGTGCGCCTGGATAATTTCGGATAAAGAAGAGGCCACATCAAAGGCGATAAAATACATTCGTGCCGGAATTCATCGGGTTGCCATTCACAAGTCTTTAGAACAAAAAGAAATTGAAAGCATTCCTGATGTTTTAGTCATAGGGGGCGGAATCGCCGGTCTGGAGGCCGGTCTTTCGCTGGCGGGAAAAGACAGAAAAGTCTATTTGGTGGAGAAAGACGAATCTTTAGGAGGAATGACGAAAGGGCTTTCCTCTCTTCTGCCTCATCAGGGAGCGGATTTATCTTTTATCGAAGAAAAGATAAAAACAGCTGAAAGCAACGAACATATCGAAATATTAACCTCGAGCCAAGTGCGGGAGGTCCGTGGTTTTCTGGGAAATTTCGAAGCTGAAATAAGCCGAGCAGACAAAGAGGGCGAAGAAAGAACCATCCGGGCCGGGGCCGTGGTGGTCGCTACGGGTTTCGGATTGTTCGATGTCAAAGAAACGCCTCAATTCGGGTTCGGCAAAATCGACAATGTTCTGACAGCATTGGCGTTCGAAGACATGATGAAGTCAGGTAAGGTGCTTTTAAATAACGGAAAACCTCCAAAATCGGTTGCACTTATCCACTGCGTGGGACGAAATGAAAAAGGATACTGTTCCAAAGTATGCTGCCTCTATTCTATCAAATTCGCGCATTATCTCCACGATAAGCTTCCCGGCGTGGAAGTGAATGATTTTTATATCGACCTCTGTTTACCCCATAAAGCAGACCAAAAATATTTTGACGAGGCGAAAAATAAAGGAGTCCGTTTTATCCGAGCCGATGAATTCGAGCTCGAAGAAAAAAACAACCAAATCACAGTGGGGTATAAAACGGATGGGGGAAAAGACAGTCTCTCTGTGGATATGGTGGTTCTTGCTCCCGCTATGGTGCCTTCCGAAGATACGGCTAAATTGGCTGAGATGCTCAATATATCCTTGGACCACACCGGTTTTTTCAAGGAAATCCATGAAATTCTTGACCCTGTCGCCACTCCGGCCGAGGGGGTTTTTATTGTTGGGTGCGCCCTGGGACCTAAAAATATTTCCGAATCCATTGTTCAATCTCAAGCGGCATCAGGAAAGATCCTGGCCAGCCTCATTCCTGGTAAAAAAATAAAGCCTGAAGTTAAGGTCTCAGAGGTAATTGAAGAATTCTGCACCGGCTGTCAGACGTGTCTTTCTATCTGCTTTTACGGAGCCATCAGCTTTGATGCATTCAAGGGCGTTTCCGTGGTCAATGAAGTCATCTGCAGGGGGTGCGGGAACTGTGTGGGAAGCTGCCCTTCCGGGGCCATCCGCTCCAAACATTTCACCTACCCTCAGCTCTACCAGGAGGTTCTCTCATCGCTGCGATGATGAATAGGGACAAAAAGGCCAAAACAAGGAGATACCATGAATAAAATCCTGCCATCCCGGGAAGGCCTTAGGAAGGCCGTCATAGATTTTCTCAAACAATCTTTAGAAAAAAATATTTTTGACTTTCTTTTGATTCCGGTTAAAGGACCGGATAAAGTGTCTTATTCCTGGGTTCTATTAAAAGACGAGGATTTATTGAAATCGGCGGACCCTTTGCCTCCCGTTATGACTGTCCAAGGCGGAACCGCCCTGTCCAGTATAACCAAACACGGCAAAACTGGATTTGAGATTGCCGCTGTGATGAGGCCTTGTGAGATAAGAGCGGCGGTGGAACTTTTCAAGCTCAAACAGATTGATTTGGAAGACATCACTCTCATCAGTATAGACTGCCCGGGAGCCATACCGCTTGCTGATTACATGAATGAGCCGGGGGAAAAAGCGGAAAGCTTTCAGAATATTCTTGAAAAATGGGAAGTCAACGATTCTCTGCGGCCGGTCTGCCGCGTCTGTCATCGTTTCAGTCTGCCTCCTCTTCCCCCCACAGCTCCCCGGGAATTTTTGCCCGGGAATGATGAAGCAGGAGCGGCCTCTTCTGATTTGCATATTGGAATAGGAAAAGATGGGAAAAACATCTTTCTCATTCCGGTCACATCAAAAGGGAGGGATATTCTGGATAATTTGGATTATTCATCCGGAGATTCTCTGAAAGAGTGGGAATCAAAAATAGAAGAAATAACCAAGCTGAAGTTGAAGAACAAGAAACAGTTCAACCGGGAATGGAAGGAGAAAATTCAAGGCCCGGATAAGTTTACGGATGCTTTCGATAAATGCATCAATTGTCATAACTGCATGCGGGTTTGTCCTATTTGTTACTGTCAGCAGTGCTATTATGATTCCCGGAATTTGAACCTTTCCCCTGATGAGTATCTTCAAAGATCGGAAAAAAAGGGGGCTTTACGTTTTCCCCTCGACACCTTGTTTTTCCATCTGGGCCGAATGTCCCATATGATGCTCTCCTGTGTTTCCTGTGGAGCCTGTGAAGATGCCTGCCCCTTGTCCGTTCCTATCGCTCAAATATTTACTGCGGTAGGGGAGCAGGTTCAAGAGGATTTTAACTATATTCCGGGCAGAAGCAGAAGAGAATCTCTGCCTTTGCAGGATTTTCGTGAGGACGAATTTTGTGAGGTGGAAACACCTTGTGAGAACGAAGAAATGCGGGTAAGGGAGTCCGAAAAAAATGTCTAAAGCGCTCAAAATCAATAAAAACATCACTGAGGGCCTGGTCGGTTTTCTTGAATTTCTTATCCAAAGCGAAAAAGTGAAAGGTGTATTCACCCTGAAGAAAATGAATGAGCAAGGCGCGGTTTCTTATTCACTTATTACTGGTTTGAATGAATTAAAAAAAGCCGTTCCTTTTTATCCCTTTATGCCCATAAACGCTGGAAAAGCGCTTTCTTCTTTTACCTTGAGGAGGGCGGCCGAAAATCCGGTTGCGGCGGTGCTTCGTCCCTGTGAATTGCGGGCTTTTACGGAACTAATTAAAAGAAGCCAGGGCAGTTTGGAAAACATCCTTCTTATCAGTTTTACCTGCGGAGGTGTTTACCCTCTGAAGTCACTGGAAAACGGGGATTTAACCGGACATCAATCCTCTTATTGGGATTCGGTGAAAAAGGCCGGGATTGATCCCGGAATCCGGGAATCTTGTCAAAGATGCGAAGAGTTCGTCCCGCAAATGTCGGATATGACAGTGAAAACATTGGGGATGAGTCATATCGATGATGAATGCATCATTCTTTTAAACACCTCAAAAGGTGAAGATTTCGCAAAAAATGCCAAAGGAAATATCATCACGGAAAAAAATGCGAATGAGGATATTTTAAAATTAAAAAAACTTCGGGAAGAAAACAAAACCAAATTATTTGAACATTTTGACAGCGATTACAGTGATTCCCATTCCCTGATAAGAACTTTTGCCCCTTGTTTGGGTTGCCATGCCTGCAGCCATGCATGTCCTATTTGCTTTTGCACATTATGCGATTTCGATTCTAAAATATGTGAATACCAACCTCAGAGCTTCGTCACTGAACTTGAGAATAGAAAAGGGATTAAAGTTCCTCCAGGAAATATATTTTTCCATCTTGGACGGATGAGCCATATGGCTGTATCATGCGTCCGATGCGGCATGTGCACTGATGTGTGTCCGGTCAATATTCCGGTAGCTGACATATTTTCCAGAGTCGGCGATTCTCTCCAGAAGGTGTTTGATTACATTCCGGGGAGGGATGTGGAAGAGCCGGCTCCCACTGGAACATTCAAGGAAGAAGAGTTTGCGGAGGTCGGCGAACAATGAAAATGACTAAAAAATATCATCCTAACATCGTTGGATTTTTGTGCAACTGGTGCTCTTATACCGGAGCGGATCTTGCGGGAACCGCCCGCATACAGATCCCTGCCACCATAAAGGTCATCAGGGTCATGTGCTCGGGGAGGATAGACCCTTTGTTTGTATTGCGAGCATACTTGAAAGGAGCTGACGGCGTTATGATAATGGGCTGCCATCCCGGCGACTGCCATTATCAAAAAGGAAATTACAATACGCGGAGACGATACGTAATGCTTCAAAGTATTTTTAATACGCTGGGATTAGAGAAGGAAAGGGTCGGTCTGTGGTGGGTCTCCGCGTCAGAGGGGAAAAAATACGCCCGGGTCACCGGTGAATATTCAAATAATATAACCAAAATGGGACCGAATCCTTATAGCGACGAGGTCTTTTTATAAATCCAAGTCGCTCTCATAACCGGAGTGATGGGGCCGGACTGAAAATTTTCGGTCCGGCCTCATTGCAAAATTGAGGCCGCTTTAGGGGCCCTAAGCCGTACCTCAGTTCGTCACTTTCGGTTCTTTCAGTCTCTTGAGTCATTTTCATGGAGTGCCAAAACGGCTTCTCCATTCCCTTTTCATTTTCCTTGTGCTTATGTATATTGGTTAACTTATGTGATATCTCTGCCCGCACCAAAAAAGGAGTGACTGAAGGAATTTCATGGAAACTGAAAAATCTATGACCAAGGGGGTTAAGATCCTTTTGGGCGATCCCAAAAAAGCGATTTTAAAGCTTTCTGCTCCCATGATGATGGCTATGCTGCTTCAGGCCGTTTACAACATTGCGGACGGCATCTGGGTGGCAGGATTAGGGGCTGACCAGCTGGCTGCGGTGGGGCTTTTCTTTCCTTTTTTTATCATCATTGTGGCACTTGGGGCGGGCCTCGGAGTGGGGGGGAGTTCAGCGATTTCCCGAAGAATCGGAGAAGGAAATAAAAAGGCCGCTGAAAACACCGCCGCCCACACCATTCTTTTTTCTGTTGGACTTGCGCTGGTGATCAGCCTTGCCGCGCTTCCTTTCACAGGCGGCTTGTTCCTTTCGCTGTCAGGAAATGGGGAAGTGGGGAGCATGGCCGCCGATTATGCCCTGATCCTTTTTTCCGGCGCTTCCATACTTGTTTTTTCCCATATCGCCAATGCGATTCTCAGAGGTGAAGGAGCGGCCAAAAAAGCGATGTATGGATTGGCTCTCGGTTCGGGCTTAAACATCGTGCTCGATCCTTTATTCATCTATGGATTCAAATTGGGGGTGGTGGGAGCGGCCTGGGCCACTTTGGTTTCAATATCCGTATCCGCTGTTTTATTTTCCTACTGGCTTTTTTTCCAAAAAAAGACATACCTTCGAATCACTTTTAAGGATTTTAAATTGGATACAGGGGTATTGAAAGAGATTCTCTCGGTCGGGTTTCCCTCTTCCTTAGCTCAGCTTTCCATGTCTTTGGCCATGGTTATATTAAACGTGGTGGTTATTAAAGCCGGAGGGACAGACGGGGTGGCGGTGTTTACCAGCGGGTGGCGTATTGTCATGCTGGGGACGATCCCTCTTTTAGGAATGGCCACCGGAGTGGTTTCAGTGACAGGGGCGGCTTTTGGGGCAAAAAACAAATATAAACTGAAAACCGCTTTTTTTTATGCCGTTAAGATCGGGGTGCTTATTGAACTGGCTGTAGGAATTCTGGTCGCCGTTTTCGCCGGCCAAATAAGCTATATATTCAGCTATTCCAAAGAAGCTTCCCGGATCCAGGAGCAGCTGGTGGTGTTTCTCAGGGTCACGGCCATATTTTACCCGGCGGTTCCTCTGGGCATGCTCACTTCCGCCATGTTCCGGGGTGTCGGAAAAGGCACCCGCTCTTTAATTGTCACCGTCTTTCGGACCATTGTCCTCCAGGTGCCCATATGCTATCTTCTGGGAATCACCTTTGGATTAGGTCTAATTGGTGTGTGGATGGGGATCGTCACAGGAAATGTGGTTGCGGTTGCCATCACGTTCTATTGGGGAAGATACACGGTTGAACACGTGATCGAAAAGTCTGGTGGTTCAGCAGGAGCAGGACCAGGCCGCCGAGTGTAAACGGGGATATGATATAATGCTTGTTTTTAAGGAGATTTCAATGAAATTCAAACCAGGTTTTCTTTTTCTTGTCATTCTTATTGGTTTCAATGCGTTTCTTCCCGGTGCCGTCCCGGATAATAAGGATGAAAAGGTCTCGCAGCTTTTTGAGCAGATTGATCAAAATGCGGAAGAGCATCTTGCTTTTTTGCGCCGGCTCAGCCGCACCACAAAAGAGGGCGAAGCCGCTGTTCAAGATGTGGTGGCGGAACGCTTCAAGGCTCTAGGAGGTGAGGTGGAGGTTTTGAGTATTCTGCCCGGCACCCTGGAATTTAAGAATGAATTCGTTGCCGATCAGCAGGTTTCCCAGATCAAACGAATCAGTGTGGTTGGGAAATACCAGGGAGCAAAGAAGGGTCCCAGCCTCCTGTTTTTTGCCCACCCCGATAATCCTCCTCAGACAGGACTGGACAAATGGACCTATGACCCGTTCGGAGCTGAAATAGATGGATCCAGGCTCTATGGCTGGGGTGTCGCGGATGATTTGGCCGGGGTCGCCATTATGGCGGAGGCGCTGCACGCCATACAAAGGGCCGGGCTTCAACCCGGCGGCGACATCATCCTTTGCAGCACTCCTGCGAAAGAAGGAGCGCAGGGTGTCATTGCGCTTCTGGACAAAGGATACACGGCTGATGCGGCCGTTTACTTGCACCCGGCTGAATCCGGCGAGGGAATGAAGGAAATCAAGGCAGTCGCATCAGGAATGCTCAAATTCGAAATCATAGTCAAAGGCCAGGAACCCCCCACCACAGAGCCCGGCAAAACCGCTTTCGCCCACCTCGCCACCAATGCCGCACACAAAGCCATAGCCGTCATTGAGGCGCTGAAGGATTTGGATGCCCGCCGCGGCAACCGGGTGCATCACCCGGGTTTACACCAGGCCGCCGGCCGCTCCACTAATCTCCTTATAGGATATCTCCAGGCAGGTCAGCCGGGAGAGTATACCCAAGTGCCGGTTGAATGCCTCATTGGCGCGTCGCTTACCTTTCCGCCTCAAGAAAAAATGACGCAAGTCCAGAAAGAAGTGGAAGAATGCATAAAAGCCGCCGCTCAAGCCGATGCCTGGCTTAAGAACAACCCCCCTGAGATCAAATGGCTTTTCGGCACCCAGGGTGTGGAAATCCCTGTCGGGCATCCTCTTTACCGAACTGTCAGTAACGCTATCCAAACTGTCACTCAAAATCAGCCCTTCGTCAATCCGCTTCACTCCGCAAGCGATATCCGCAATCCCTATCTCTACAGCGGTATTCCCACCGTGGGCCTGGGGCCTTTGGCGGGAAACCTGGCACAAAACGGATTTCCTAATGAATGGGTGGATATTCCCGATTTCATCCGCGCAGTCAAGATCACGGCAAAGATTATTCTGGATTGGGGAAACCGGGCAGAGGCGGACTCTCATGCCAAAGCTTCACCGGCCCCGCCCGGCGGTTTTTAGCCCTTCTTTCTTTGTTGTCTTGCCATGCTCCAGGCAGGGTTTCCGTAAACCCTATTTTTTCTTCCAGACGGGGACGCCCCTCCCCGGAGTCCAAGGAGCCCCGGCTGCTTCCAGGTCGTCTGACAGTTTTTTCAGGTCGATCTCTATCAATTGCCGGAGGTTTTCCTGGAGCGTATCAAAAGCGCCGGCCGCTTCCTCGTAGCTTCTGCGATTCGTCTCCGTGATCGGTGCCGTGGCCCGGAGTTGGGCGTTGACCATCCGGAGCAGGGAAGGCCCGGAGGGCTCGGAAAGACGGCGGGCCGTCCGGTCGCCGTAGAGAGCTTCCGTCACCTGACGGAGACGATTTTCGAATTCCGTCACCCGGCGGAATAGTTCCGCATCGGCTCCCGGGGTGTCCATCAACGCTTTTTTCATAAACGGAATCTGCCTGGCCGCTTCCTGGGCGGCTCCGGCCGCGCCCATCAGCGCTCTCTGGAGAGCGCCGGCTTTTTTCTGGAAAGCCAGAAGGGCCTGACGGTCCTCCGTCTGAAGCGGTGAAAGCTGGAGGGATTCCACAATCAACGGCTGCTCTTTTCCCAGGGGAATGAATGCGCCGTCGATGCGTTTGGAAAGGGAAACCGTGAACCGGCCCGGGGCGACGAGGGGCCCGGACGGCGGTCTCGACCAGGGCGCCAGAGACCTTTCGGTGAGCTGGACGGGATCGACCGGGGGATATCTCAAGTCCCAGGCCACGCGGTGGATGCCGGAGGTGGCCGGTCCTTCAATCCGGCGCACCACCCGGCCTTCCTCATCCTTGATGGTCAGAATGACGGCCGGCTTTTCCTGTTTTTCTTCCTCCCGGAGGCGTTCCCATCCGGGGAAGGCGACATTTTCTCCGGCTGCAGCGGCGGCTTTCTCTTTTTTAAGCCGTTCTTCACGCAGGGTCTTGAAGGAATCTCTGAGATAATAAGTGATGACCGCCCCGAACGGGGGATTGGGCGCCATGAAATAGCCGTCACCGAGAAAAGCCTTGCCCCGGAGAGACAAGGGGCTGCGGGGCACATACAGCAGAGCTTTTCTGACCGGGAACACATATCCCTCTCCAGCCAGCATCTCCGTGTTGATATGGCGTAAAGGTGAATAGTCGTCAAGGATGTAAAACCCCCGGCCGAAAGAGGCGCCGACGAGGTCGTTCTCCCGCTCCTGGATTTCGATGTCGCGGAAGGAGATGGTCGGCAAACCGCCCTTAAGCGGGATCCAGCGGCCGCCGTCGTCCGGAGAGAAATAGATCCCGAATTCGGTGCCCAGAAAAAGAAGGCCCTTCTTGACGTGGTCCTCAATCACGGACCAGACGATGGTCTTTTCCGGAAGACCGCCGGCGATCAAAGCCCAGGTCCGTCCGCGGTCCGTGCTTTTCAGAATATAAGGTTTAAAGTCGCCGGCCTTGTGATTGTCAAGCGCGGCATAGACGGTGTCGGGGTCATGGCGCGAAGCCCGGATGCGATTCGCGAAGGCGTATTCGGGGACACCGGGCAGGCGTCCGGCCCGGCGCCAGTTCCGGCCGCCGTCTTCGGTGATCTGAATCAGTCCATCGTCGGTTCCGGTGTAAATCAGGCCTTCGTCAAGCGGGGATTCGGAAATAGTCGAGATGGTGCCATAAAGGGACATGGCGCCGTGGTCCCAGAGTGCATCGGCGGACCAGGTGCGGCCCATGATCTTCTGCTCGAGGCGGAAGATGTTCCGGGTCAAGTCAGGACTGATCCGTGTCCAGGAATCTCCCCGGTCGTCGCTGCGGAAGACGTATTGGGCGGCGAAGTAGAGGCGGGTGGGGGAGTGGGGGCTGATGATGACCGGGGCGTCCCAGTTGAAGCGATAGGGATCGTCCTCAAGTCCGGGAGAGGGCCTGATGTCCACCAACTCCCCGGTGCGCCTGTCATAGCGGTGAAGAGCTCCGTTCTGCATTTCAGCATAAACAATGTTCGGATCGGCTGGGTCAAAGGCGCAGTCGTGACCGTCGGCACCGGTCGTGATGGCCCAGTCGCTGTTCCGGATGCCGTTTTCGTTCAGAGTGCGGGAGGGGCCGATTTGGCTCGAGTTGTCCTGCGTTCCGCCGTGAACATTGTAGAAGGGTTCGGCGTTATCCAGAGCCAGCTTGTAAAACTGGGTGACCGGAAGGTTGGCGAAAAAAGACCACGTTTGTCCCTGGTCAAAGGATTGGTAAAGACCTCCGTCCGTTCCGGATATGAGATGGCCGGGGTCAGAGGTGAAGGCCAGTGCGTGATTGTCGGAATGTTTATGGGTTTCATTGGGGCGGGACCAGGTTTTCCCGCCGTCATCAGTGACGTGGGTCCATACATCCATCTGGTAGACCCGGTCGAAACGGTGAGGGTCGGCGAAGATTTTTTGATAATAATGGGGCCCGGTTCCTCCGCTGATATAGGAACTGCGTTTCTCCCAGCTTTCGCCCCAGTCGCTCGAACGGTAAAATCCTTTTTCCTCATCGCCGGCCTCGATGGTGGCATAGACGAAGCGGGGATGGAGGGGAGAAACGGCCATGCCGATCCGTCCCATATCTCCCCGGGGCAGGCCGGCAGTGAGTTTTTTCCAGGTTTTCCCGCCGTCGGAGGATTTATAAAGACCGGATTCCGGCCCTCCCGCCATGAAGGCGGCCGCGCTGCGGCGGCGCTGGTACGCGGCTGCGTAAAGGATGTCGGGCTCGTTCGGGTCCATGACGGCGTCGGAGACACCGGTATCCGGACTGATGTTCAGAGAATGAGTCCAGGTTTGGCCTCCGTCTTCAGTCTTATAAACTCCGCGGTCTCCTCCGGAAGACCAGAGAGGTCCTTCAGCGGCCACATAGACCACCCGGGAATCACGGGGGTCAATAAGAATCCGGGAGATATGTTCGGAGTTGTGAAGCCCCATGTTTTTCCAGGTTTTCCCGCCGTCGAGACTCTTATAAACGCCGTCGCCCCAGCCGACATGGCGGCCGCTTACTTTTTCGCCCGTTCCGACCCAAACCGTCTCCGGGCGGCGGGGATCGATGGTCACGCATCCGATGGAATAGGAGGCCTGATCATCGAAGACAGGGGTCCAGGTCGTTCCGGCGTTTTCCGTCTTCCAGACGTTGCCCGACCCGGCAGCCACGTACCAGGTGCTCTCGCGTTCCGGGTGGACGGCGATGTCACTGATACGGCCGGACATGAGGGCGGGTCCGATGCTGCGGAACCGGAGTCCGGAATAGAGCGCAGAATCAGCGGCCGCGGTCTCACCGCGATTCTCCCTGTTCCGGGTCTCCCCGGCCCCATCGATTCCTGCCGTCAAGACCAGCAGGACCGTGGTTAGAGCGGCCTTTAAAATGAATGGGCGTGTTTTTTTCATGGAAGGTCTCCTTGGGAGTCCGCCGGGGGAATATCCGGCCGGCGGCGCAGAATGACGGATTTTTTGAGATTGTACGGGATAAAGATTTGTCAAATTTTCATCCTCTGAGTGACTCAATGACCAATGATACACATAAAAAACAAATCCATCAACAGAAAACAGGCGGGAATGAATCCCCCCTCCCCGCCTGCGGAAAGGGCGGCATTTCGAGTCCCGTCAGATTCAAGGGAGCTTTGTTTTTTATGACCTCTGATGAGAAAACGCGTTCGTTGAATGCGTGCATAAGTGCTGTGCCCGTTTCAATCAATGTTCCAAAAAGCACGACTTGGAAAACAACCCGGAAACAGAGAGGCGTCCCCATCCAAAGGAGGATTTGGAAATCATCAGGGAAAAATGCCATAATGTCTGTCCGGAGCAAAGGATAACGGGGCCGGCGGCGGCCCAAAACAGAAACAGGAGATATAATGGCGAAAATAAAGGTGACGGTGGAAAAAATAAACGGATATTGTGATCTTCCCGTACAGGTGGGGGATTATTTTTTTGTTGAAGGATCGAAATTAACGGTGCCTGAAGGCCAGCATGTCTGCATCTGGGCCTTGCAGAGCATGATGCCGGTTTTTCCTGTATTGGCGGAAAGAGATAATTTAGAAAAAGGGCATTGGGTTAAAAACTTGGATTGCTTTTCCTGTCCGGACCCTAAAGGACTGGTCCAATATCGGCTGCAGATAGTCGATGAGTGAGGTTCTCATCACCTAATGGGGCCGCCCCATGACAGTTGACATGGGGCGGCCCCATTGGCTGTTTCCAGGCGAAATCACTTTCTGTATTTCTCGAACCAGCTCATCAAATAAAGCTGCTGGAGCAGGCGGTGGGAGGGGCGCCTCCATCCGTGGTATTCATTGGGCATGCGGACGAGGAGAGTGTCTTTTTTCAGCATTTTAAGGGCCCGGTAGTATTCCTCGCTTTGGGACATGGGGGTTCTCAAATCTTCTTCTCCGGTCATGACCATGGTCGGCGTGGTCACATTATCCACATAATGAAGAGGGGAGCGGACTGCGTATTCCATGGGGTCTTCCCAAGGGTATTTTTCAAACTGTCTGTACCAGCTGGCTCCGTCGGTTGTGCCCACAAAAGAATGCCAGTTGATGACGGGACGCATGGAAACGGCGGCTGTGAACCGGTCGGTATGCCCCACGATCCAGGCTGTTAAAACCCCGCCGCCGCTTCCGCCGCAGACAAAGAGATTGTCCTCGTCTATGAATCCTTTGGATATGGCCGCGTCAACTCCGGCCATGAGGTCATCCAAGTCTTTTCCGGGGTAGGAATACTGGATTCCGTTGACGAAATCCTGGCCGTAGCCGGTGCTGCCTCTGGGATTCATATACAAGACGGCGTATCCATTGGCCGCGAAGTTCTGCCACGCCCAATTGAACCGCACCGAGTACATGGCCCAGGGCCCCCCGTGAATCCAGAGCAGGAGGGGATATTTTTTGCCGGCTTCAAAATCCACGGGTTTGATCAGCCAGCCCTGGAGGTCAAGGCTGTCCGGGGACGTGAACCACATTTCCTCCACTTCACCCAGCTTCACGTCATTGAGAACATCGGTATTGACATCCGCCAGTTCCCGGATTTGATCCGGTGCCCCGGCATCGAATGTGACCAGGTATCCAGGCCGGTGATAGGTGGAGCGGATGGCGGCGATTTGTCCCGAATCCGACATGGAAAGACCTGAGAGATAGTGGTTTCCTGTGGTGATTTTTTCGATCTTCCCGTTCAGGGAGATGAAGTAAATATTGGCGGTCCCTTTTTCAGCCATAAGATAATAAAGTCCGGAGTTGTCCTGAGCCCAGGTCACGGAGCTTGGAGAACTGGGGAAATCCCCGCCGAGCCGCCGCTTCTGTTCGCCGGAGGTGTCCATCAAATAGAGGTTTGAGAGATGACTGGTGTAGTTTTTATCATCATATCCGGAATAAGCGATCCATCGGCCGTCCGGGGAAATCCTGGCCCCTCTGTCCGGACCTTTCCGGGTGGTCAGGGGTGTGACGGCCAAAGTCTCCAAGTCAACGGAGTAGATCTCCGTGTCTCCGTGCAAATATTCCGCGTCCGGTTTCCTGATGGCGCTGAAGTAGATTGTCTTGCCATCCATCCCCCACTGGGGATCCTGATGGGAATAATCTCCGGATGTGATTTTTCGGGGCGTCCCGCCCAGTGCGGCGTCAATGGTGTAGATATGCGAATATCCTTTCGGAACCGGTCCGGTTCCGTCGCGCCTCCAGGAGAGACGGTCTATGATGATGGCGGATTCAGCCCATTGCGCTCCTCTGGGTCTTTCCGGAAGCTTGACGGAGAGAATAGGGTCTTTATCCCGTATGAACATAGTGAAAGCCAGTTTCTCTCCGTCAGGAGACCATCGCAGGTTGGATGGAGATTCAGTCAAGTATGTCAGCTGGGCGGTTTCTCTGGTGTCCAGCCACATAACATGAATCTGGGTTGCCCCGCTCCTGTTTGATAGAAAGGCGATTTTTTCCCCGCAGGGGGACCAAACCGGCGAAGAATCATTCCAGGTTCCGTGGGTGAGTTCTCTCACTCTTTGTCCTTGATCATCTACAATCCACAAATTGCTGGTGTACCGGTCTTTTTTTTGGTCCGCCCAAGTCCGGACAAAGATGATCTGCTTCCCGTCAGGCGATATGACCGGACTGCCGATCGATTCCATGTCCATGAATGATTCCTTGTCCAGCAGCTTATAATGGTCATTTTCAGCGGAAAGTCCTCCTTGAAATCCCACCGCCATGACCAGGAAAAAGATGAGGGTGAATACACATTTTTTCGGCATGATAGGCTCCTTTTTGATTGATTTATTTATTTTACACCGGAAAGGAGAATTTTGGAAATTTTTCAGCGCGGCTGCGCCTCTCTGCGGCCATCCCGGTACGTTTATCATCCAGGTCAGCCATGGTCCCTCTGGCGCTGGGGCTCAATGAAGGAGGAGAAGCCCAAGCCCCTATGGCGCGTGCGGTTATCGGAGGCCTGATCAGTTCGACCTTTATCACCCTGTTGATCGTTCCGGTGGTCTATTCATTTTTTGAAGGGCGCAAGTCAGGATGAAGTTTTTCTTTAAGTTCGATTGTGATTTTTTTATAATAAAAAAGAAGCATTGACTTTATTCAGGAGGGGATAATGGATCAAAAAGTTATTGACTTATACCAACAGTATAACCAGGGGCGTTTAGGCCGCCGTGAATTCCTGAAGCGTTTGGCGCTTATTGCCGGAAGCACGGCCGCAGCCGTAGGACTTCTTCCTGTGCTTGAAGAAAGATACGCCCAAGCTCAGGTGGTCCCGGAAGATGATGAGCGTATTGAGACGGGATATATCAAATATTCCGGTGAGACAGGTGAGGTCCGGGCCTATTCCGCACGACCCAAGGGGGATCTAAAGCTTGCAGGTGTGATCGTTATCCACGAAAACAGGGGGCTTCAGCCTCATATCGAAGATGTGGCCAGGCGGACGGCCATGGAAGGATTTTTAGCGATTGCCCCGGACGCTTTGTCCCCGTTGGGAGGAACACCGGATGATGTTGACTCGGCGCGGTCCAAGATGAGAGAGCTGGACAGTGAAGCCACTGTGAAAAATTATGTGGCGGCGGTTCAGTATTTAAAGACGCATCCTCAAACCACCGGAAAAGTCGGCTGCATAGGATTTTGCTGGGGAGGGGCCGTAACCAACCAAGTGGCGGTGCACGCTCCGGATTTGACTGCGGCGGTGCCATTCTACGGCGGGCAGCCTGAGCCGGAAGATGTCTCCAGGATCAAAGCCTCCATGCTTATCCACTATGCCGGGCAGGATGAGCGGATCAACGCCGGAATTCCGGAATTCAAGGCCGCTTTGGAAGAAGCCTCCGTGGATTATCAAATCTTCATGTATGACGGGGCCCAGCATGCGTTTTTCAATGACAGCAATCCCGGCCGGTATCATGAAGAGGCCGCTCAACTGGCCTGGAAACGGACTGTAGAATTTTTCAAAGAAAAACTAACATAATCTTTGCCGCCATGCGGCGGCCACTTCTTTCACCCAGGGCCGGCAGTGGCTGAAAAAGCGCTTGTAGCCGGAGCAGAGATAATTCAAACCGGCCTCTCCATCAGGTGACTTGATGAAGCGGTTCTTGGGGCATTCCCCATTGCACATATCCAGCACCCTGCATTCCCGGCAAAAGCGGGGCAAGGTGTTTTGTTTGGCCCGGCCGAAGGCTCTCTGAGCCGGATTCTGGAGAAGCTCTCCCAAAGGGGTCTCAATGATGTTTCCGATGCGGTGTTCCGGATCCACAAAGTGGTCGCAGGAATAGAAGTCTCCATTATGTTCGACCACGGGAATATCCCCGCAGACAGGACGGAATAGACATAAGGAGTGTTCCTGCCCGAAAGCGGTTCGGGCGGCTTCTTCGAATATTTGCACTTTAATGCGTCCGATATCCCGGCTTATCCACTCATCGAAAATGGTGCAGAGAAAATCCCCCCAGGCATCAGCAGGAACGGTGAGGGGATGGATGTTTTCTCCGCCGTCCTCTTTCGGTTCGGCCATAGGCAGAAAGGTGATATAAGGAGCACCGATCTCTTTGAAGAACCGGTACACCTCGAGAGGGTACCGGACATTGCGGGCGTTGACCACGCACAGGATATCGGTATTCACATGGTTCCGTCTCAGGAGTTCATATCCGCGCAGGGTCTGATCAAAGGTCGGCTTTTCTTTTTTAGTGACCCGGTAAAGGTTATGTATTTCCCTGGGGCCGTCCACGCTGATCCCTACGGAGAAGTTTTCCGCTGCCAGAAACCGGGCCCAATCATCATCCAGCAGGGTTCCGTTGGTCTGCATCCCGTTAAGGATGGTCCGTCCCGGGGGGCGGTGTTTATGCTGCAGAGCAACAATCTTGCGGAAATATTCCAGGCCCAGAACAGTCGGCTCTCCTCCGTGCCAGGAAAACCGGACAACCGGTTCCGCAGCGGCTTCCATATGCTGGACAATATATTCTTCCAGGAGGATTTCCGGCATGCGATGCGGTTTTTGATTGGGATAAAGAAGTTCTTTCTTCAGGTAATAGCAGTACTTGCAGTCCAGATTACAGACGGCACCGGCGGGTTTAACGAAAACCTGGAAGTCCCTGGATGTTTTTTTGCCCATTATCAGAAGCCGCTTCCAGTCTGAATCACTCAGGTCAATGGACTTTGTGGCCGATGGGCATAAGAGCAAGGGGAATCTCTTCCCGGGACAAATCCAGCACGGATTGGACCTGTCTGTCGTTAAAAGCGCCCACCATCACTGTCCCCAATCCTAGGGATTCGGCTTGGAGATATATGTTTTGTCCCACATGTCCGGTTTCAATATGAGTATACCTTTGAGCCCGGTCCCCGTATTTTGCGGCGCATCGGGCATACACTCCGGAGATAATCACCACCGCCGCTCCATTCTCAACCGGAGGCTGATTCAAGGCGGCCCGGGCCAACTCTTTTCTTCGGTCCCCCTCTGCCGTCAGTTCGAGGGCGTGTTTTCCCGGCAGATACCGGTAGATTCCCGCCGGCACATCATCAACATTTCCCACCGCCACATAAATATCCAAGGGATAAAGGGCTCCTGCTGACGGAGCGGTGCGCAATCCCCCCGGCCAAGGCCGGTCTCCCCAGTATGCAGCCGGGCGGGGATGTTTTTCATTGATGCCTTGGGCCGCCCATAAAATCTGTCCCAATGTTTTCAGGGAGAGGGGGGCGTCGCGGTATTCCCGGTGGGACCGGCGATTATCAAGTGTTGTCTCCAGAGATGTTTTTCCTTTTAAATCCGGATCCGGAAGAGGTATGGGATCCGTTTGCTGTGCCGTCCGGCATTGCAGAACCGCCGAAGTTCCCAGCAGAAACAATATAATCATGGCTGTTTCAAAAAATAAGGATATTCGCATGATTTTCCTCCCTTTATTTTCATTGTCACCCGACTGTGGCCGCAGTGCAGGATGAGGCCTCTCTGTGACAAACCGGATCCTGGGCCTGGTGTCAGCAACCCCGGCCCGGCCGTCCAGGTTAGACAATCCTCTTCTCTATATTTTATAATAATAACAAGAGATAATAAAAAATACGCCTGCAAAACATAATAATCGGCATGAACAACGGTTACTGGGATCAAAGGGGGCGCTTAAGCTATACCTATAAAGGAGAGATATTTTACACCATCACTCCGCTTCCATATTATCTGAAAAGACGGGAGCTGCTGTTAAAGAAATTGAACCTGCTCATCAATAGCATGGATTCAAAACCCGGAAGTCAAATCAAGATCGCCGATTTTGGAAGCGGGGACGGGTACTATTGCTGCTGGCTGGCGAAAAAATTTGCGGAATCCAATATTTACGGATATGACATTTCCGAATCCATGATTAAAAAAGCCCGGAAACGGGCGGATTCCCAATCCATTTCAAATGTGAGATTTATTTGTGATGATATTGCCCATGAAAAACTAAAATTTGATGTCATATTGATAATGATGGTTTTTCAGCATTTCAGGGCGGATAATGCGGTCAAGCGTAAAATAAGCCGGATGAAGGAGTTGTTAAAAAGGGATGGGAAAATCATCTTATTTGAAGCGACAGCAAGGCGAAAAGTAAAAATTGATGAGATGATCAGACGGCCGGAAAGATTCTATATGGATATCTTTCAAGACCATCACTTCAAGTTGGTTGAAAAAGAATATATATCCTTTCCTTTTTTTCTCAAGTATCAAAACACGTTTTTAAAAACCTGGAAGAAAGTATTGAAGGGAACTGAAGCTGAAAAGTGCATCCGGATAAATAAAAATATGTTTTTGAAAACCTTAAATGAGTTTGTGTTTTTTTTGGGAAGTTTCGCCGATAAATTTATGAGTGAAGGAAAAGAAGGGTACACTTTGTTTGTATTTGAAAAATAATTACCCTGACCGATTCCTCATGAGCATAACACACTGCAAACCATGGCAATCACTTCTGAACTGCGGCCATGGGAGCGGGAGATGGATCGCCGCCACGCGGATGTCCCCAGAGAGGACATCCGCTCCGATTCCGGCTTCGCTCTCCTCTCCTGCGGATCGGATCAGAACGTGCGCGCCCTGTTCCTTCGGGGCCAGCGAGATGCGTTGGACCGTTTGCGTCAGTTCCACCTCGGCCATCTGGTAGGGCGCGCGGAAGACCTGGCGACGCTGGAGGCGGTGGCGCAGTCTTGCACGGTCTGCCGTCTCCCCACGTCTGCTCCGCCAACGGGCGAACACTGCCTTGGCAGGTGGCTGCGGCGGTCGGTCCGGCAGCCCTGAGGCGCGATCCGATGCCGTCGCCGTGTCGCTCGACGGGATCGGGTGCGGCTGGCCCATGGCATCGCCCTGGCGCGTCGTCGATCGCTTCATGACGTTGACCGTCGTTCTGCTCGGTAGGCAGCCCGGCCGAACAGGCTGCCGTAGCCCTCGGCAACGAGTTCCGCTAGTTGGTTCACATCCCGCCTCCGTACCGCACGGCCCAGCTGCCATCCTCGTCTTCGCGCATGCCAGTGCAGCAGCATCCGACGGGCATCACCGTTGGAGATGCCACCTGTCGCCCGCTGCTTCTCGATGAAGGCGGTGTAGCCGAACCCGTATCCCAGCAGTTGTCGGATCCACGAGCGGTGATCACTGCGATGGACGTGCCTCGCCATGCAGGACGGCTCGTACACGATGGTCCCCCCGTGCGACAGGATGCGGTAGAAGATGTCCAGATCCCCTGCGCCGCGGGTGCGAGTTCCGACGTCAAGAAAGGGGTCGAAGCCCCCCAGATCGTCAAGGAGGGAGCGTCGGATCGCCATACATGCCCCGACGCCGACCCTCCACGTCTCCAGCCCGATGGGGTGCGTACGTTCGTTGAAGACCCGACGTTCGAAACCCTGGGACATCCCTCCGGAACTCTCGAAACGCCACTGTGCCAAGCTGTCGATCTCCGCAGGGAGCACCAACCCTGTCACCGCGTCGACGCTTTCGTGTTCCATCGTCGCAGCAACCACAGCGACAGCCCGAGGATCGAGCCTGGCGTCGTCATCCACGTACAGGACGGTCCCGCCGGCTGCTGACTTCCAGCCGTGGTTGCGGGCGCGATCCAAGCCTCCGACATCGAGGCGCTCGTATCGCACCCCGGCCGTGGTGGCGACCTCACGGGTCGCCGACGTGCACGAGGCACTGTCCACGACGATGATCTCGCGGGGTTGCGGATCACAGCGATCGAGCGCGTCGAGGCAATCGACCAGCAGATCAGGTCGATCGCGGGTGCAAACCACGACTGAGACCGAAGGGCTGCCAGGAACTGTTTCCTCGGGAACCGGCGAGCGCCACCATGACCTCCGCACGGCAAGCCCTATGGCCTCCTGCTCCACGTCCTCGCGCGCGACCGTGGCGCCGGCTGCGATGGTGAGTTCGCCGAGTATCCTGCTTCGCCGTCGAACCAGGATGCGAGCAGGCCCTCGTTCCATGACCGGATCGACGTCCAGGGCGCTCAGTTCGATCTCCGCAAGATGGACCGGGAGGTGATGGCGTCGGCGAGACACGTCACACCCCTTCGGACTCGGTCGGTGGTGACGCATGGTCCCGCACCGTTGGTACCAGGTCCTCGCCGGTCGATCTGGCCCGCGGCAGCTGAAGTGCTGAGATAGCGTCCCTCGTCCCCGCGCGGTGACCGAAACGTTGAAGCGCCGTCTCGGCGAAACGACCGTCCTGCCAAGGGCTCCCACCCCAGGCCACCGGGCCCACCCCGACGACCCGATCGTCTGCGCGCAGCTCGAGCGCTTGCACCTCGCCTGGCCGAGGCCGGTGCAGATCTCCGGTGATCAGGTCGAAGTAGCCTCGGTAGCCATCCTCAGCGGCGCGAGACGCTGCCCGTCCCCAGAGTCGACGCCATTCCTGGAACGAGCCGAGCCGATCGCCGACACCAGACCAGTAGGCCAAGGTGGTGAGGTGCGTCAGCAACCGGCGGAAGCGAGGTCGGAGACCCGCCCGCTCCAGAGTCCTGAGCGCGGCTGGTGCCGTGGCAGCCAGCGTCCGGCCCAACACCTCATGCCCATCGATGGCTGCTGACACGATCCGCCGACGGTCTCGGGCCATCTCGCCCCAGCGGGAGAGCGGAAGCGCGCCGAACGCCTCGGGATGCCTCTGGAGGAAGCCTGCGTCGCCTGCACCTTCCCTCCGGGTATCGGCAAGGAAGCTCTCCAGGCTTGGCTCGACATGGTGGACGGCGGCCGCCTGCGCGAGGTATCGGATCGTTGCTCCACGAGCGAGCAACCGATACCCAAGCTCCCAGTCCTCCCGTCGCTCGAGGTCGGCGAAGCCGCCATGCTCTTCGAAGACCGATCGTCGTATCGAGAGGTTCGCGCTGGTCAATGAGGAGAAGTCTGGTTCATGGGTCTCGAGCGCCGTCGTGAGATCCACCCACCAAGCGCGGTGCAGATGCGTGAGGTAGCTGGCCTCGCTGTCGTAGGTCGGCGGGACAGGCCCTATGCCAACCACGGACGATGATGTATGCGCGGCAGCGTGTGCGAGGAGGAAGTCATCGTTCCGCGGGGTCACATCATCATCGAGGAAGAGCAGCAGCGTGTTGGCCGCGACAGCGGCTCCGCTGTTCCTGGTCGGTCCCGCGCCGTGGCCATGGTCCGCATCTCGCCCGATGGACGGCAGTTGCGTACAGCGCAGTGGCACGCTCGAGTCCAGTGTGGCCAGCGACGCTGCGGTGTCATCGACGTCGCCATCGAGCGCGACGATGATCTCAAGGTCGCTGGCCGGATACCTCTGCGTCTGGAGCGCGAGGACGAGGCGCCGGACAGCGTCGCGACGGTTCCGTGTCGGGATGACGACCGACATGGTCGGGAGTTGATCGGTTATCTCTGCAGATAGCTCATCCTTGGATGCGAGGCGATCCTGCCAGGTCGTGCTGCCTCGCAGGGGCTCGTCGGGTGGCAGCGCTTCCCGGTGCCTTCGCCGCGCCCTCACATAGGCGGAGGGAGCGTTGAGAGCTCCACGGATCTCAGCGGTCGCGAGCCGGCCGCGGAGCGGATGAGTGGGATGCAGGGCCGCCCGGGCTGATCGACGCAGAAGCGAAGTCGCCATACCCCGGACGCCGATCAGGAACCATCCGGGCAGGGGTTCCTCCCTCTTGGTCGCCAGCAGGTAGCTGACACTCCCGGTTCCATATCCGCAGAGTTGTTGTTCGAGTTCGGCATGGGTCGTTCTGTGCGTGTGATAGGCGACAGCGGTCGGCCGATACGCCACCCTCCAGCCGCGTGTCAGGATGCGATGCAGGATGTGGTGGTCTTCTCCGGACCGGGTTGCCGTTCCTCCTCCGAGCGGTTCGAAGAAGCCGCCGAGTTCGGCGAGCTCTGCACGTCGCACGGCCAGAGCCGCTCCCGCACCGGCGCTCGGCGCCTTGAAGGCATCGCTGCGCGAGCCATCGATCGTGCGGGGTTCGAAGCCGCGCACGAAACCCGCGTGCAGCTCGAACAGCAGCTGGGGTGTCGTTTCCAGGACTGCGGGCAGTATCAGCCCCGTGGTCGCTACGACCAGCGGGTCCTCGAAGCCGAGCAGCAGCTCTCTGAGCCAGCCGGGATGCACCTTGACGTCATCATCCGTGAAGATGACCACCTCGGTGTCGCACGCGAGCCAGCCGCGGTTGCGCGCTCGGGAGTGTCCGGTGATCGGTTCGCGGATGTAGTTAGCTCCGCTCGAAACGGCGACCGAGCGGGTCCGCGGGTCAGCTCCGTTGTCGACAACGACCACTGAGGCGTCCCCCTCGCAGTTGGAGAGGGATCGCAGCGTGCCTTCGAGCATCTCGGGGCGATCGCGCGTCGCTACGACGATGCTCGCCGATGGGAGTGTGGTGGCCCGCCGTGCCGGCTCGACGGAAGCGAGCAGCACTTCCCGCCTCAGCCGTTCGTTCATACGGTCTGCGAGTTGGTCTGCCAACCAGGATGCCGGGTACCTCGGCATCGGTGTACCGATGAACAACCGCTCGATCGGCAACTCATCCCGGAGCACCGTCAGGTACGCAAAGTCTTGATCGTGGACGCGAAGGCTCGGAATGGGTTCATCGATATCAAGCCCCATCATGAGGCAGGGGCGACCGAACCCTGGATGGCGCGTGTTCATCTGGCTCCGATCGGCCCGGCCGTCGTCTTGGCTAGCGTAGTTACCCGGTCCCGGTAGATGCGCTCTGCGATCGCGGGCCCGCAGGTATCGGTCGATGTCCCACGCGATGCTCACGTGACGACGGAGAGGGGTGAGGTTGTGCGCGTTGCTGAGGTGACGCACCGCCGTCTGGCTGAATCCAGCGTGGTAGGACACCTGGTCGCGCGTGAGCTCCGGATCCGCTACCGCCGATCCGTGTTGGGCATCCTGTGGGCTCTCGCGCAGCCGCTGACGCGCTTGCTGATCTTCTCGTTGCTGTTCACCCGCGTCCTACCGCTGGATATCGAGAACTATCCCGCGTTCCTGTTCGTAGGGCTCACTGTCTGGCTGTGGTTCGCACAGGGCATCACCACCGGCGCGACCAGTGCGGTCGAGCGCGCCGAACTCCTGCTCCACCCGTCGCTGCCGCGCTGGTCCATCCCCATGGTCGCAGTCGCGGGAAGCAGTGTGGACTACCTGTTCAGTCTCGTCATCCTGCTGCCCTTCCTGCTCGTCACCGCCGGTCTTCCCGTGACCGTGCTCCTGCTACCGCTCGCATGGCTGCTCCAGCTGGTGTGGATGAGCGGAGCGGCGCTGCTGCTCTGCTCCCTCAATGTCTTCGTGCGAGACGTCGGGAAGGTGGTCGAGATGGGCGTACTCGTCGGCTTCTACGCCTCTCCGGTCTTCTACACACCCGAACAGGTCCCTGACGGTCTGTCCTGGGCGGTCACGCTGAACCCGGTCGCACACCTGCTGCAGATCCAGCGCGACCTGCTGCTCGAAGGGCGACTGCCCGGCAGCGCAACGTTGGTCTTGGTCGGGGGATCGGGGATCGCGTTCCTCCTCCTCTCCGCGGTGGTGTTCCACCGGCTCAGCCCGGCTTTCATCGATGAGGTCTGATGTGGCTGACAACCTGGTCGAAGCGATCGATATCTGGAAGGTCTACCGGCCCCCGATCGCCGGCATCCCCTACCGCACCCGTCGGCGCTTGAAGGAGCGGCCACAGCAGCGGGAGTGGGCGCTCGAGGACGTTTCGTTCGGCGTACCACGGGGGACCTCGCTGGCGCTGATCGGGCGGAATGGAAGTGGGAAGTCCACCCTGCTGCGCATACTGGCGGGTGTGACGGCACCCACCCGTGGTCGAGCGAGGCTCTCGGGGCGTGTGAACGCCATGATGACCCTCGGGGATGGCTTCCACGATCTGCTGACCGGGGAGGAGAACGCCATCACGGGCGCTCTGCTCAGTGGGATGTCGCCGCGCGAGGCAAGGTCTGCACTACCAGGCATCGCAGCGTTCGCTGACCTGAGCGACGTCATGCATCAGCCGGTCCGCGAGTACAGCGACGGCATGCGGATGCGCCTCGCCTTCGCGACTGCGATCGCGGTCGAACCAGAGATCCTGCTCATCGACGAGGTGCTCGCCGTCGGCGATCTCACCTTCCGCCAGCGGTGTCTGAACCGCTTGGATGAACTGCGGGACCGGGGCGTCACGATGGTGTTCGTCTCGCACGAACTCGGGCAGATCGAGCGCATGTGCGACCGCGCACTCTGGCTGCACGACGGTCGGGTCAAGGAGCTTGGTGCGGTTGGACGGGTCTTGGACGAGTATCAGGAAGCCATGCTTGCCGAGATGCAGGGCGCTTCCGATCCGATCACCTCCGGAAGCGGGTCCTCCCGATCGGGCACGGGAGGGGTGCAGATCTCGCAGGCGCGCCTGTGCCGATCCGATGGCACCCCGACCCAGGTGGTCCGCTCCGGTGCTCCGATCGCGATCGATCTGGCGTACGACAACCCGGCTCGTGTGCGCGACGTGGTCTTCACGGTGAGCGTGCACACCGAGGATGGTGATCGCTGTCTCGATGTCTCGACGCAGGTGGATGGTGTCCCGGTGCCCCCGTTAGCGGCCGACGGGTCAGTCAGGCTCACCCTCGACAGGCTTGATCTGGCAGCCGGCAAGTATCGCCTCGACGTCGGCATCTTCGACCCCTCTTGGGAGACCACCTACGACTACTGCTGGCGTTGGGTGCCCTTCGAGGTGCACGGCCAGGGCAGCGGAGCCGCGCTCTCACCACCGCGACGTTGGAGCTTCGATGGCCGGGGTGTCGGCGCGTCCTGATCAGCGGAGCTGATGCCACCGCCAAGCATCGGTGATGATGGTCCGTAGATCGGACCGTCGGGGCTGCCAGCCGAGTCTCTCTTTGGCGAGTTCGGCAGAGGCGACCAAGCTCGGTGGGTCGCCGGCGCGCGCTGGGGCGATCCGATGGTCAACGGGAGTACCGACGACCTCTGAAGCGACGGCGATCACCTCTCTCACCGACGCGCCGGTGCCGGTGCCGAGGTTGACCGTGAGCGACCCCTGCCCCGCGAGTAGCCAGTGCAGTGCGCGCACATGGGCATCAGCGAGGTCGACCACGTGGATGTAGTCGCGGATACAGGTGCCGTCTGGTGTTGGATGGCTATCGCCGAAGACCTCGATGATCGTGCCATCGCCGGTCGCTGCTTCGAGAACTCGAGGTATGAGATGTGTCTCAGGGTCGTGTCGTTCACCGATGACTGCACGCGGATCGGCGCCAGCCGCGTTGAAGTACCGCAGGACCACAGACCGGAGTCCGTATGCCTCTCCGAAGTCAGCGAGAGCCCGTTCAACCGTCAGCTTCGTTGCTCCGTAGGGGTTGATCGGTTGCTGGGCGGTGTCCTCGCGGATCGGGACATGGTTCGGGACGCCGTACGTCGCACAGCTGCTCGAGAACACGATCGGTGGTGAACCGTGGTCGAGTACGGCCTCGAGAAGCCGGAGTGAACCGGCAACGTTGGTCCGGTAGTACCGCCGAGGATCCACCACCGACTCACCGACGTAGGCTTTCGCGGCGAAGTGAAGTACCGCGATCGGCTGGTGTCGTGCGAAGACCTCGCGCAAGGACTCCGGAGCGCCGATATCGCCGATGACCAGCGGACCCCACCTGACCGCATCAGCGTTCCCGGTCGACAGGTCATCGAAGGCCACTGGCTGGAAGCCTGCTCGCGCCAAGGCCAGACATGCGTGGCTGCCGATGTAGCCGGCCCCCCCTGTGACGAGCACGGGTTCGCCTGCGCCGACCGGTGTTGTGCCGGTCTCGACGGTGGCCTCGGTCTCTTCGTCCGACACGTGCGGATCCTCCACGGGCCGGCAAGGGCACCGCAACCCGGCGCTGCGTGCTCTCGCTGGTTACCCGACCATCACCGTGCGAAGCCTAACTCGACCGTTCAACGGGTGATCCACATCGGCAGGCTCGGCCAGCAGGGTGCTTTGGAGCGGCTCGTAACCAGAGACCGGGGCGGCGCCTTCTGCCGCTTCGAACGCTCAAGGTCGTGCTCGCACCGTCCGACGCTAGGCAGGACGAAGGTCCCGAACGACCCCGCCCCGGGCCACCAGGACGGCTCAGGTGGGAACGGAGCGTGAGGGACCGGCGTAGTCTCAGCGACGCGCGAACGCGTCGCCGGGGTGCGCTCGTCACGCCACACCGTGAGATCCGAGCCCAGCGGTGCGGCCAGCAGAAGGGACCGACGTGGAGCTCGACGGAGCACGGGTCGCGGTGACCGGCGGTGCCGGTTTCCTCGGCTCCCACCTGTGCGACGCGCTGCTCGCCGCAGGCGCCGAGGTGGTCTGCCTCGACAACTTCAGCACCGGCTCGGAACGCAACATC
>JAWODN010000127.1:0-14862 GCA_046483285.1 Candidatus Aminicenantota bacterium
AGTCCATTCATGGCCGGTCGAAGCCACATAGACAATATCAGGATTACCGGGGTGGATCAGAATCCGGGCGATGGTATGAGTGCCGTCCAGTCCCATATGCTGCCAGCTTTTTCCGGCATCCGTGGATTTGTAAACGCCGGTTCCGGCCACCGAAGCCCTGAAAATATTGGCTTCACCGGTTCCGACCCAAACGATATCATGATCGGATGGCGCTACGGCCAGGTCTCCGATGGACATGGACGGCGTCTCGTCCATGATGGGTTCCCAAGTGGTGCCGGCGTTGACACTCTTCCAGACACCACCGGTGGCGGCTCCGGCATAGATGATGTTCCGGTCCGCTCCCGGAACCGCGATATCGGTGCAGCGGCCGCTGATGATGTCCGGGCCTATGAATTTCCATTTTAAATCATTAAACGGCGTGGCGTTTTTCATGGCCTGATGCTGCTCGAACCACTGCAGCCGTTTGGCGGGGTCCGTGTTTTGGACCGGCGTCTGCTCCCCGGAATAAAGCGGGGGCTGAAAAAGAGTCAAAATGAACGTTAAGGCCAATCCGTAAAAAAGGCCTTTCCTCAATCCTTCACGGAAAAATGACATAATGATGACCTCCTGGTATTTTTTTTACAACCCTTGCCACATAATCCTATTCCGCCAGAAATGTTTTGTCAAATGTTTCAGATATTCAGCATGTCAGATGAGCGGGCCGGAATCTGCGATGGGATCCGCCCGCCTCCGATTCATTTTTTCATGCATACGTCAGGAGGGTTATTTAAAAAATTCATCCCGTTTCAAAGCAAAGAGCTTAAGCCTCACCTGGCTGCCGTGCTGTTTGCGCAGCACATACCCTTCATCTTTCATTCGGATTCGTTTCGCAACCCGGGCCGAAGGCTGGTTGGATGGATAAATATAGGCGACCAGCCGGTCTATTCCTAATTCGCTGAATGCGTATTCCATAAGGCGGTGGGCGGCTTCGGAGGCATATCCTTTTCCCCGGTATTTTGAAATGAGGGAATAAAAAATTTCCGCATTCCGGGAAACCTTTATCGGAAATAACCCCACAGTCCCCATATAACGGTGATCATGCTGCCTGACCACAGCCAGGAGAAAAATCTGGTTCTTTCGGCCATAACGGTTCACAATTAAATCCAGAAGCTCCCGGGCGCCCCGGTAGGTTTTCTGCTCCTTGGTGAAAGCAAGGTATCGGGTGGATTTCTCATCCCGAATAAAAGAAAAGAAGGCCTGGAAATCATCACTGCTCAACGGCCGCAGGATCAGACGGTCTGTTTTTAGGGTGTCCGGGACGGGGGATAAGATGTATCGGTTCAGCCGTATATTTCCCATTCGCGTCTCAATTCAAAAAATCGTGCTTTATTTTACCGCAAAAGCCCAATTCCTCCAAACGCTGGAGCCATACAAAAATGTTGGGTTTGCCACATTATTGTCAGGAAAAAAGGGATTTTGCCGCGGCAGAAAAGCCATCTCCATTCATCAAAAAGCAGGTTGCAAAAGCCATTGAATCCGTATTCCTCCAGGGGTAAAGACAAGAGAAACACTTTCTGTGTTTTCAGCGAGGTGAAAAATTATTGTTGTTGGCACAATCTTTGCAATAGGTATGATTGTGATCATGAAAATAATTTCAGTGAGGAGGTCATAAAATGAAAAACTTTCATAAGATTATGGGAGCAGCAGCCTTAATGATGCTCATCGCCGCCCCTGCGGTTTGGGCTCAGCCTTATTCCGGCTACGGACAAAGATTTGAAGAAGGCGATTACTGGCTGAACAGCCTGAATCTCACACCGGAACAAAAGGAAAATATCGACCGGCTGAAAAGAGAATTCTACGAAACCATGGATGCTCTCCAAGCCGAACTGGACGCCCAATACCGCAAATTGGATGAACTGGAAAGGAATCCCGCCGCCGCGCGCGACAGCCTCGACAGAACCTGGGACCGTATCACCGGCATCCAGAACCGTATGGATGAAAAATGGGAAAGCCATCACCAAAAAATAAGAAATGTTTTAACCGATGAACAACGGCAAAAACTGGAGGAACGCGGCTATGGATACGACCCCGGATACATCGGCACCTACGGCTCTGGCCGCGGCGGCGGTTATTATCAAGGACGCCCCGGAATGGGCACCCGCCGGGCCGCACCGCGCGGTGCCGGAACTTATCCATACGGCCGCAGCTTTAACCGCGGGCGGGGATTCGCCGGAAGGTCTTCCGCTCTTCCGGGAAGAAGTCTGGGCCGCGGCTTGATGAGAGACGATTACCGCGGTTACCAGCGTTATTACCGCGGCAGCGGTTATGCCGCCCCCCAGCGCTATTATAATTACGGCCGCGGCCCCTGCGGGCTGGGCCTGGGGAAATGGCAAAGCTCCCGGGACGGACGCGGTTACGGGTGGAGGAGATAACTCGAGGCGGTTTTTTTATTTAGAATTATAAAAGGGTCCGGAGCTTGGCTCCGGGCCCTTTTTTTTTACCTTGGCATATGCTCTTGTTTTCTTTATGATAAAAATATTCAGGAACGCAAGAAAGATATAGGAGGATGAATATGAAAAAAGCCGCGGAACACGCCAACTTGTCCCAAGACAAACTTGCCTGGAAAGTGGACATGACAACATTTCCTTTCGAGTCCAGCGATGATTGCGAACCTTGTGAGGATATAATCGGCCAGGACCGGGCTTTGAAATCGTTAAAAACCGGTCTGGATATCCGAAGTCTCGGCTATAATATTTTCATAACCGGGCTGAGCGGCACAGGCCGGACCACCACAGTCAAGAAACTGCTGGAGAAAATGAAAGACCGGCACATCACCCCGGAAGACATGGTTTATGTCAACAATTTCGAAAAGCCCGACGAACCGGTACTGATCAAGCTGAAAACCGGACAGGGCAAGGACTTTAAACAATCCATGGACAAGCTGATCCGGCAGCTCAAAACCAATATCCCCGAGCTTCTGAAAAGCAAGTACTACCAGGAGCGAAGGGACAGCATCATTGAGGGGAGCAAAAAACAGCAGCGGGACATTCTCAAAAAATTTGAGGAGGAGGTGTCCAAGGAAGGATTTTCCGTCATCCAAGTCCAGATGGGCATGTTCACCAAACCGGATCTCATCCCGGTTATTGAAGGCAAGCCCACCCCCTTTTCCAAATTAGAGAGCATGGTGCGGGAAGACAAATTCTCCAAAGAGAAACTCGATGCTTTAAAAGAAAAATACAGCGAGCTCACCGACCGCTTGGAAGAAATCTTTGAGAAGCTTAAGGAAATCGAAGAAGAAACCCGCAAGGAACTTCAGAAATGGGATGAAGAGTCCATCACACCGATTATCAAGGGATTAGTGAATGATATCCGCCGCAAATTCGAAAATGAAAAGATCCAGAAATTTCTGGAAAATGTCGAGCGGGATCTTATCCAAAACATCGATATTTTTGAGAACGAGCAAAAAGAGAAAAGAGAGATGCCGGGCGATCCTTTTTTCAGCTACCGGGTCAACCTGCTGATCGATAATTCTGAAACCAAAGGCGCTCCCGTGGTCATGGAAAACAATCCCAATTACATCAATTTGTTCGGCTCCATTGAGATGACGCCCACCAAAATGGGAACCATGCGGACGGATTTCACCAGGATCAAAGCCGGGTCCTTTCTCAAGGCCAACGGCGGCTACCTGGTCCTCAACGCCCTGGACGCCCTGACCGAACCCGGAGTGTGGCCCACATTGAAACGGACCTTGAAATACCAAACCCTGGAAATCCAGAACTACGCGGCCCTGTTTCTTTTTTCCACCACCCGCCTCAAGCCGGAAAAAATCGACTGCGATGTCAATGTGGTCATGATCGGAGACAGCCGGATTTACTATATCCTTTATTTTCTGGATCCCGATTTCCAAAAAATCTTCAAGGTTAAATCTGAATTCGATTCGGAAACGCAAAAAAATGAAGATGTTCTGAAAAAATATGTCGGGTTTATCAAGAAAATCGTGGATGAAGAGAACCTGACCGCTTTTGACAAGTCAGCCATAGCGGCTTTGGTCGAATACGCCACCCGCCTGGCCGGACGGCAGCGGAAAATCACAACTCGTTTTCATATTCTCGCCGACCTCATCCGGGAATCAAACTACCTGGCCTCCGAAGAGAACCAGGATAAAGTCACCCGCGTACACGTCGAACAGGCCATCAAAGACAGGTTTGAGCGGGTCAGCCTGATAGAGGATAAAATCGCGGAAATGATCGATGAAGGCACCATCCTGATAGATACTGAAGGAAAAGCGGTGGGCCAGGTAAATGGATTATCCGTATATCCCCTGGCGGAAGAAGCCGGTTTTGGAAAACCGACCCGCATCACCGCCTCCACCTCTGTGGGACGGGCCGGCGTCATCAATATCGAACGCGAGGCCAATCTCAGCGGACGCACCCATAATAAAGGGGTGCTGATTCTGTCCGGGTATCTGCGGGGAAAATACTGTCAAAACCGCCCCTTTTCGCTATCCGCCAGCATCGCTTTTGAACAGTCCTATTCGGGGGTGGAGGGGGACAGCGCTTCTTCCACTGAAATCTACGCGATTTTATCCAGCCTTTCCCAGCTCCCCCTGCGCCAGGATATCGCTGTCACCGGCTCGGTCAATCAGAAAGGGGAAATCCAGGCCATCGGAGGAGTCAACGAAAAAATCGAAGGCTTTTTCGATGTTTGCAGGAAAAAAGGAATGAACAATTCCCAGGGTGTCATCATCCCTGCGCAAAATGTGCAAAATCTCATGCTCAAACCGGAGGTCATCGAGGCCTGCCGTGAAGGGCGCTTTTTCATTTACCCCATAAAAACGGTGGATGAAGGCATGGAAATCCTGACCGGATTTAAAGCCGGCGACTTAAAAGAAGACGGCACTTTCGAGGAAGACACCATCAATTATAAAGTGGACCAGGAGCTGCAGCGCCTGGCTGAAAGCTGGAAAAGCTACAGCAAGAGCATCGCGAAAAAAGAAGAAGAATAGCCCCGAAGCCCGCGGGACAGGCCCCGTATGCTCCCGCCGGGTCTTGTTTCCTCAATTTTTGTGGAAATGGCTGTGGAAAAATTGAAAAAAAATGAGTTTCTTAAGAAACATCATTGAAGTTATGGAGAATCGCACACATTTCGGACAGTGGATTCTCCTTCCCCGGCAACCCGTTTTTATGACACCGTTATAAGGCCGGATGATGAACGGGGCGGGATGGCTTCAGTTGCCGGTCCGGAGTGAATAAGCCGGACGGGTGCCGCAGCGTCCAGACTATAGGAGATGCTGAATGTTTCCCGGTTTTTTAAACAAGCCCGCTTCTGAAGCCGCCCCCAAGCTTTTAGGCTGCCGCCTGGTGCATGAATCACCGGAGGGAATCACCTCCGGAAAAATTGTTGAAACCGAAGCCTACCTGGAAAACGACCCGGCTTCCCATTCCCACAACGGCCGAACACCCCGGAACGAAGTGATGTTCGGTCCGTCCGGCCGGGCTTATGTTTACTTCACTTACGGCATGCACTATTGTTTCAATGTGGTGACCGGAAAGCCGGGGGAAGGGGAAGCGGTTTTGATCCGGGCCCTGGAACCCCTGGAAGGCTTTTCCCTGATGATGAAGCGCCGGGCGCAGGAGGAGAGAAAAAAGCTTTGCAGCGGGCCGGCGAAACTTGTGCAGGCCATGGGAATCACCCCCGGGCATAACGGCCGGGACCTGTCTCAAGGCCGGCTTCGCCTTATCGACGCTGAAAGGCGTGATTTTGATGTCGTTTGCACCATGCGCATCGGCATCAAGAAAGGCGCGGACACACCTTTGCGTTTTTATATCAA
Organism: Candidatus Aminicenantota bacterium; assembly: GCA_046483285.1. Classification (GTDB taxonomy): domain Bacteria; phylum Acidobacteriota; class Aminicenantia; order Aminicenantales; family Aminicenantaceae; genus CAYRTV01. The sequence goes on from JAWODN010000127.1 coordinate 5,810, forward strand.
GAACAGCCCTTTTGTTTCCCGCAAGTAGGCCTGGGAGCAGCCCGGGTCCGCCGGGTTCCCCCGGCACAAAATTCAGCCTGACCTATAAAGCGTCTCGTTCACCTGACCTGAAAACTGGGGCCCAGAATCACACAGTTGAGGAACAGCTTGTGCAAGCCGGGAAAGGCGGCCCGGTAATTAGGATCTTCCGCAAACATGATCAGTTTTCCCCGCCCCAGGGATTCCGCCGCCAGGTAAATTTTCCCGGCCAGAAGCTTCTCCGTGTCCGGCCAGATAAACCCGGACAGCCGCAGCTCTTCAAAATCCGCATACCGCCCCACATTTTTCCTGGGATTGTCCTCATACGCCGAATAAAGCGAAGACGCGCGCACCTGCACGGCCAAGTCTTTCTGCACGCCGTAACTCAAAAAGCTGTGGGGGTGGATCTTCACTTTGACTATCGCCCCCGGTGTGTATTCCGGCCGGATCATTTTTTCCGGATCTTCGGGATCCGGCGCTTCGCTCACCGATTCAAGATGGGCCAGTCCCGCCTCCCGGAGCCAGCCGGAAGCTCCGGAAACCGCCACCACGGTTCCGCCCCGCCGGATCCAGCTCCTTAATTCCTCAATCTGCCGTTCCTCGAACTTTCTTCCATACCGGCCGTCCGGAATGACAAGAACATTGAATTCATCCAGCTCCCGCAGGTCATCCGTGCTCAAGCGCACAAAATCAAGGTGAAACCGACGCTCGAACAGGTAATGAAGGGCGCCGTATGAATAAGAGGAAACCGGTGAATGGGTGAGCAGGGCGATCCGGGGCTTTTCCAGATGGACCACATTATTTGATCCCAGGTCGATTCCGGCTTCCGTCAATTCATGATCAACGGCAGCCACGTCAACCCCCGCTTCTTGGGCCAAGACCCGAATGCGGTCGTGGAGAGACTCCGGATTCCGGTTGGCCCTCACCACCAGAGTACCGGGCGGCCATTCCCTCCCGGCGGTGGTGAATGTTTTTACAGCCATGCGCACCCGGAACCCTTCCTCCCAAAGCCGGAGAAGCATCCGGGATCCGGCCAGGGTTTGATAAGGAATGAGATAAATCTTTCCGGAAGGCCCGGCCGGCACGGTTGCGGAGAAATCCGGCTTTTCCGTGACCGGAACTCCCTCAAACCGGGACGCAGTCCGGGTCCAGTAGGCGTCCACGCCATAGGCCAGCGGCAAAGACCAGGCGGTGACATCATAGAAATGCCCCCTCTCCCCCCGTTCCCGTCGCTGCTTTTCCGCCTGGATGAAATCCGGGCTCAAGGGCGATTCCGGAGCAAGCAGGGTTTTGATCAGAATCTTTTGGGGCTGATTCAGGGAAATGACATACGACCCGGCCGGAAAGGTCACGGAAGACACCTCCCCCGTCAAGTAGGACACCGATTCCCTGTTGGTGAACGGTTTCTCCGCCCGCATGACCTCCACCCCTTCAATCAAACAGTTCTGAACCAAATCCGCGGCGATCCCGGGGTCATTCTGGGGGGTCCAAATGATTTCCTTGACGGGCTCGGTCTGGGCTTCCTCCATTCCAGTGACGAAAAAATCATAAAAATCCATGATTTTCTCTCTCCGCCGTTCCGCCGTCACTTTCAGGGTGGCCAGGGAGGTGGTGAAATGATGCTGCGCCGCTTCCTTGAGAGTCAGGACAGTACCGTCCTCGCGGGTGATGCTGACACCCCGGGCGGAAGCCTGCTCATAGGTCATGCCCACCGCCCCGTTTATGGAAGGATATGATGTGCCGTAACCGGGATAAAAAGCGTCGAAGCTTTCCCGGGTGTAATACCCCCATCCGAAGCGGTCGAAAGCGGCAGCGTTGGCTTCGGCGATAATATTCCACCACTTCATCAGCATGGGCTTGACGAATTCATTATAGGGGGTCATGGGCGGCGAGAAAAAATAAGTGGAGTTCGGTCCCATCTCATGCAGATCCGCAAACACATGCGGCATCCAGCGGTGGTAAACCCGGGCTCTTTGTAAAGACTCGATTTGGGTTTTCAGGAAAAAATCGCGGTTTAAATCAAAAAGATAATGATTGGTCCTTGCCCCAGGCCAGGGACTGTGGTGTTCCGTGTCCCGGGGGTGGGGCTGAGAATCCTTGGTGACGACCGATCTCACCTGGTGAACAAAACGGTCATGCCCATCCGGATTTTGGCAGGGATCGATGATGGCGACCACATTATCCAATATCATTTCCGTGGCTTCGCCGGTGCCGGCGGCCAATTGATAAAGAGTCCGGATGGCGGCCTCCATCCCCGAGGCTTCGTTGCCGTGGATGTTGTATGCCAGCCAGACCAGCGACGGCATCCAGGAAGCGGTTTCCTCAGCCCGGCTGCGGGAGATTTTGCGGGGATCCGTCAATTCCAGATTAGCCTGACGTATTTTTTCCAATTCAGCCAGGTTTTCCGGGCTGCTGACAATAACCGTATAGAGACGGCGGCCCTGGTAGGTCCGGCCGTAGCTTTCCACTTTGACCCTGGGGGAGGCTTCCTCCAAGGCCCGCAGGTACCGCTCCATTTCCCAGGTGAAGGTGTGCTTTTCTCCGAACTGATGGCCGATGTGTTCCTCCGGCCGGGGAACAGCCTCATCATAGCCTTCGCCTGGAAACAATTCCTCTTGGCCGGCCGCCGGCGGCGGAGCCGCAAGAAAAACAGCAACAGCCAATATCAAAATCCTTTTAAACCATGTCATCCTTCTCTCCTTTCAGAAGTCATTGTCATCATTAGTGGTGTATTATACGGGCGCCGGGCATCTGCAGCAATCCCGGCCCGGAAATGATTCATGATCTGAATAAATGCAAATGTCCCTGTTTGTCCACCTCCATCCGCCAGCCGGGCCCGGTCAGCGTGGTCGATTCCGTTTCTTCAATCACGGCCGGGCCTTCGATTTTATGGCCGGGCCGGAGGCGGTCCCGGTCATAAACAACGGTTTGCTTCCATTCCTTACCGAAACGGACCCGGCGTTCCCCGGATTTGGAAGGGGACTTCGATGACGGCTTCATCTCAGGCAAACACGGTTCGGGTGTTTTTATAACCGCCCGCACACGGATATTGACCGTTTGAATGGGCTCTCCCGGGGCGCTGTGTCCATAAGACCGTTCATGAATTTTATGGAAATCCTCTTGGATTTGGGATAAATCCTCTTTTTTTAATTCAAAACCGGGCAGAGCCATGTTCAATTCATAATTTTGATGAACATAGCGCATATCCCCGGTTATATCCAGCTTCCGGTCTCTTTTTTCCGCCTGGTTTTTTTCAAACCACTCTTCGGCTTGATTCTTCAATTCAGACAAGGACTCATTGATGGTGTCGAGGTCGTCCAGAGCGGTCATGACTGTCTCAGAAAAATCCATGCTCATATCCGCAAAAAGCAGCCCTAAACTGGAAAAAAGGCCCGGAAACCGGGGGATGATCACATGCGGGATGGATAATTTTTCCGCCAGCTCAACCGCGTGCAGGGGCCCGGCTCCGCCATACGCCATTAAGATGTAATCCCGGGGGTCGTAACCCCGGGCGACGGAAATCACCCGCAGGATTCTCAGCATGCTGACATTGGCGATATCAAGGATGCCGGACGCCGCATCTTCCACATTCATATCCAGGGGGCCGCATAAATTCTTTTCCACGGCGTCCTGGGCCGGTTCTCTTTTCAACTCCATTTCCCCGCCCACAAAGCCTTGGGGGCTTAAACGCCCCAGCAGGAGATGGGCGTCGGTGACCGTGGGTTTTTCCCCGCCCTTTCCGTAACAGGCAGGGCCCGGATCGGCGCCGGCACTGCGGGGTCCGACCTTCAAATGACCGCCCTGGTCGATCCAGGCGATACTGCCGGCGCCGGCTCCGCATTCCACCACATCGATCATGGGGCAGCGTATGGGGTATCCGCTTCCCCGCTGACGGCCGCCGCGGTGAAAATCTCCTCCCACTTCATATTCCTGGGTGAACTCAACGCCGCCGTTTCGGATCAATCCGGCCTTGGCGGTGGTCCCCCCCATGTCAAACGCCAGCACCCGGTCCAATTCCAGCATTCGGGCCACGGCCGCCGCACCGATCAAGCCGGCCGCGGGGCCGGATTCCACCAAAGCATGCGGATGTTCTTCGGCCTCTTCAGGGGTGATGGTGCCGCCTCCGGAATGCATGAGCCCCAGGGCCTCCTTTTCCCATCCCTTCTCCTGAAGATGCTTCCGGATCGCCCGTAAATACCGGATCACCCGGGGGGCCGACGCCGCCGCGATAGCAGTTGTGCTGATCCTCTCATACTCCCTGAATTCGGGGGAAACCTGATGAGAAAGATAAACCGGGCAATCCAGAATGTCCCGGGCCGCATCTTTCACCCGGCTTTCATGATCCGGATGATGAAAGGAAAACAAAAATCCCACCGCCAGTGATTCAATGCCGAGGTCCCGGAATTCTTCCAGCTTCGCCCTGATGTCTTCGTCACCGGGGGCCTCCAGGACTTCCCCCCGGGCGGAGACCCGCTCTTTCACTTCCTTGACCAGGTCCCGCCGGATCAGGGGCCGGGGACGGTCTCTGTTCAAATCATACAGCTCCGGACGCTGCTGCCGCCCGATCTCCAGGATATCCCGAAATCCTCCGGTGACCAGCAGGCCGGTGCGGGCGCCTTTCCCTTCCAGCAGAGCGTTGGTCACAATGGTGGTGCCGTGGCTCAGGCTTTTCAGCCGGGATATTTCCGCTTCCGCTCTTTCCAAGGCCTTGACGATCCCTTTTATAAACGGTTTGTCCGGATGCTTGGAGTCGGAAGACACCTTGGCCCGCCAGAAACACTGATCCTCTTCCGAATAAAGAATGATATCGGTGAAGGTGCCGCCGATGTCCACTGCCCCTCTCATGATTTTTTTCCGGCCCGGCCGGCGGCGGCTTCTTTTTTTTTGCCGTCCGCTCTTTTCTTTTTCTTGTGCGGGGGGCGGAATCCATAAACCTTTTCCGCCTGGGCGGGAGAGATTTTTCCGGTTAACAGATCCTCCTCAGTTTTGTCTTTCTCACGTTTTTCAGGCGGGCCCCATCCGCCGCCTCCGGCGGTTTGTGCGCTGAGCACTTCATTTTTCCGGATGAGAACTTCTGAAACCTTGGACGGCAGGACTCTTTTTTCTTCACCGTCCGAAAAAATCCGGAATTTACCGCAGGCTCCGGGTTTCCCGCCTTTAAGCCCCCAAGGGGGAATCCGGTGGCGGTCGGAATGCGCGGAAAACTCAACCGGGGCAAGGACTTGGATATCTTTCCGTATCGCCATCCCTCCCCGGTGCTGACCGGGTCCGCCGGAATCGGTGACCAGCTGGTATCGCAGAACCCGCAAAGGATATTCCATTTCCATGGCCTCCACCGGCAGGTTGGAGGTGTTGGTGATATGCGTCTGGATGCCGTCCTGCCCGTCTTTATGAGGACGGGCGCCCATGCCCCCGCCCAAGGCCTCCACGTAAACAAAGTCTTTACCGGAAACCCGTTTGGATCCTCCGAATACCACGGCGGTGGTGGCGCCGTTGGAAGCGGCCATCACTTTTTCAGGAACCGCTTCCGCCAGGGCGCCCAAGATCACGTCCACCACCCTCTGAGCGGTATCCGTGCGTCCGCCCACTGCGGCCGGGGCTTCCGCGTTGACCAGAGAGCCGGAAGGGGCATTGATTTTTATCGCCTCCCTGAAACCGGTATTGATGGGAACCTCCGGAGCAATGACCGCTTTAACCGCATAAAAAACCGTGGCCAGCAGGGCCTGCCGGACCATGTTGATCCCGCCCGCAGCCTGGTTCGCCGTTCCCGAGAAATCAAAAATCAATTCCGGCTCAGGGTTGTGAGTTACCCGGATGGAGACTTTTATGGGCAGGGGATCTTCGGAAATGCCGTCGTCATCCATTTTATCCTCGAACGAATAGGTCCCTTCCGGAATATCCCGGACGGCCTTGCTCATCCACCTGCGGCTGTAATCATAAATATTCTCAATCCCCTGCGTCATGGTCTCCATATCATACTCGGAAATCAGTTCAATCAGACGCCGTTCTCCCAGCTTGAGCGAAGCGATCTGGGCACGCAGGTCACCTTCCCGTTCCTCCCGGCTGCGCATGTTCGACAGCATCAGTTCCACCACATCCTCCCGAAGCGTGTCCTTTTCAGCCAGCCGGATGGGCGGGATGCGCAGTCCCTCCTGATAGATCTCGGTCGAATCCCCTGCCGTGCCCACCCCGGGGCTCCGGCCGCCGATATCGGTCCAATGCGCGATGTTGGCCGCAAAAGCGCACAATTTCCCTTCAAAAAAAACCGGGCGCACCAAAGTGACGTCGGGAAGATGTGACCCTCCTCCTAAAAAGGGGTCATTGGCGATCACCATGTCCCCTTTTTGGAAATTCCAGGAATCCATGCCGTTTTCGATTTTTTCCATCAACCCCTGCATGGAGCCCAAATGGATAGGTATATTTTCCGCCAGTGCGATCAACCCGCCCTTGGGATCGAATAAAGCGCAGGAGCAGTCCCGGCGTTCCTTGATGTTGGTGGAATAAGCGGACCGAACCAGGGATAAGCTCATTTCCTCGGCGATGGACAGGAATGCGCTCAAAATGACTTCCGAAGTGATCCGGTCGATTTTTTCAGCCATAATCGCCTGGGCCTCTCATCCTCCAAAATAGTGAAGAATGATAAGTGAAGGGCAAAAAAGCAAAAGCCGGTTATTCGCTTATGGTCACCCGTTTATCGCCTGAAGGGCCGGCAGCGAGACGGCCGATATCCCAGCCTTCCACGCCTTGTTTCCGGAACATTTCCAGAACCGTCCGGGAATCGCCCTCCGGACAGATGACCGCCATCCCCACTCCCATATTGAAGGTCCGGAACATTTCTTGTTCGGGGACCTCTCCCCGCTTTTGAATGTCAAGAAAAATATCAGGAACCGGCCAGCTCCCTTTTTGAATTAGAACGTTCAGGCCGTCCGGAATGACCCGGGGTATATTATCAATAAGCCCGCCCCCGGTGATATGGGCAACGGCCTTAAGCCGGATTTTTCTCATCACTTCCAGCACAGGCTTGACGTAAATCCGGGTGGGGGTGAGAAGTTCTTGCCCTTTCCGGCCCTTAAGTTCTTCCTCCGAAAAAATTTTCCGCACCAGGGAAAACCCATTGCTGTGCACCCCGCTGGAGGCCAGGCCGAGGACCCGGTCGCCTTCCCGGCATCCGGAGCCGTCCACCACTTTGTCGCCGGAAACAAGGCCCACACAAAATCCGGCCAGATCCATCTTCCCGGGCGCGTACATCCCTGGCAGCTCCGCGGTCTCCCCGCCGATCAGCGCGCATCCCGCCTCCCTGCAGGCTTCAGCGATTCCTTTGACCGCCGCCGCCAACCGGCCGGACTCCAGTTTGCCGCAAGCGATATAGTCCAGAAAAAAAAGAGGCTCGGCTCCGGTAACCACCACATCATTAACGCACATCGCCACCAGGTCGATTCCAACGGTGTCATATTTTTCCTTTTTTTCCGCAAGAAGCAGCTTGGTGCCCACGCCGTCGGTGGAGGCCACCAGCAGCGGATCGGACATGCCGGCGGTATCCGGGCGGAAAAACCCTCCGAACCCCCCGATTTTTCCCATGCAGCCGGGCCTTTCCGTGATATCCAGCAGCGGCTTGATCTTGCGGATAAAATCATCCGCCCGGTCAATATCCACCCCGGCTTTTTTATATGTCAACGCTGCCATCTCCATTCCCTCCTTCTGTTTCTGTCACCCCGGCCCGCTCATCAGCCAGGATGTTACTTTCATATCTTGCCTGCGGCGAAGACGCCATGAATAACCCGGGTTATTTATAGGCATTTCATTCTATATTGTTCCGGACCGATTTTCAAATAAACACAACACAAAATCAGCCCGGATGAGGAAGGGGACGGGAGAGACGGCCTGTTCCAGTCATATCCGTATCGGGGTGTCCCGTTGTTGAGGACCCGCTCGAAGAAAAAACTTGACAAGAACAACTTCAACGCTACAATAAGAGTGTTATTGGAGTGCTTATGGCGTGTCAACAGGAGAAGTCATGAAAAAAACATATATAATTCTTATGGTTTCCATTCTCATTTTTTCTGCGTGCCGCCGTGATTCCGCCCAAAAACCGGAAGAAGCCGTATTGACACTCGGAGCATATACCGTCCCGCGGGAAGTCTATGAAAAAGAAATCATTCCGGCTTTTCAAAAAACGTGGCGGAATCAGACCGGGCAACAGGTCAAGTTTCAGCAATCATATATCGCCTCCGGCGCTCAGTCCCGGGCCATTGAACAGGGATTTGAAGCGGATATCGCCGCATTATCTCTGGAGGGCGATGTTGAGCGCCTGAGAAAGTCGGGGCTGATCACCCATGACTGGAAAAACAAGACCGGCGGCGGCTTCGTCACCCGGTCGGTCGCGGCGGTCGCTTTCAGGGAAGGAAATCCCAAAAATCTGAACGACTGGAAAGACCTGGCCCGGGATAATGTGGACGTGCTCTATCCCAGTCCCAAAACCTCCGGCGGCGCGATGTGGGACATCATCGCTGTTTATGGTGCCGGCTTAAAGATCAGTGAAGCCCGAACCGGCACGGCCGATCCCGCCTTTGCCCGGAATCTGTTGAAATCCATCCAAAAGAATGTCAGGGCCATGGCCAAATCCCCGGAGGTGTGAAGATCATTTATGCTTTCCCCGGCATGCTTATCGCCACCTTATTTGTCACCCTGCCTTTTGTCGCACGGGAAATCATTCCGGTGCTTAGGGAATTCGGGCTCCAGCAGGAAGCGATTGAGATCGCCGATAAAATTGTGGTCATCAACCGGGGCCGGGTGGAACAGACGGAAAGCGCCCGCAAAGTGTATGAAAATCCTCAAAGCCGATTCGTGGCCAGCTTCATCGGACAGGTCAATGTCCTGGACGCCTTCGCGCAAAAGGGGCGGGTTTATATTAAAGGCACATCCATCGAGGTTGAAACGGATACCGGCGGACGGGTGGATGACGGGGATATTGTGATCCTGATCAGGCCGGAGGATATTGAGATCGCCTCGGGACCGCAGACCCAGTTCCTGCCGGC
>JAWODN010000080.1:0-10405 GCA_046483285.1 Candidatus Aminicenantota bacterium
GTATCCGAATCCCCTCACGACCCCAATCTGATTTATGCCGGAACGGATGACGGAAAAGTCCATGTCACTAAAAACGGCGGGGAAAATTGGAGGGAAATCATGAACGGCCTGCCGTACCGGAAATGGGTCAGCCGGATCGTGGCTTCCCAGCACAATCCGAGCGTTGTCTATATGACCCAGAACGGAAAACGCGACGACGATTTCGCTCCTTATATCTGGAAATCCACCAATTACGGTCAAACCTGGATTGACATCACCAACAACATGCCCATCGGTCCGCTCAACGCTGTGATTGAAGACCCGGTTAATGAAAACATTCTGTACGTGGCGGCTGATGTGGGTGTGTACGTCACTAAAGACGGCGGAAAAACCTGGACCGTCATCGGCGGCGATCTGCCCACCGCTTATGTCCAGGATATCGTCATTCACCCCCGCGATAATGTGCTGGTGATCGCGACCCACGGCCGCGGCATGTTCGCCATGGACGCCGAGCCGATCAATAAAAAATCCCAGCGCCCCCGTTTCCGTTACTAAAGAAAAAGAATGAAGACGGCCCGCCGCACCGGCGGGCCGTTTTTTATTTCAAAGTGGGAAACTCGGTTATGCGCAGATTGGTGCACCCATAGGGAATTAAAATCAATTTCACCCGGTCCCCTGAAATATCCACAGGACTTTGCGGGAGGCCGCCGGCATAACCATTGACTAATTCCCATGATTCAATCCGTATTCCTTTGACCGAGGCCGAAACCGGGGCCCCTTCCGGGGAAAATGGCATCGGGCCGACCGGATGTTCTTCGAACTGAAGATCGCGGTCCAAAGTGTTTTCCCCGGCATCCAGGGCGTAGTTCCATGGGGTGGTAGGATGAACCTCCCAGTCGCCGTGCGGCAGCTCCCGGTGGGGTTTGTCCTGATGTATCCGTTTCCATTCCTCGCCGATTTTAAGAGAATAAACCAGCGGACCGCGCGTCACGGCTAAAGAATTTTCAAACCCCCGGATTCCCTGCGGCTTCATGGGAAAAGTCAACGAAATTTTTGTTTCCCCTTCCCATTCCCGCCGGAGATCATAATAATCTCCGGCCGGAGGCATGAAAATTTCCCCGCTATCCACCAGAACACGGGCATCCGACGTCCATTCCGGAATCCTCAGACGGAGGGGGAACGTGACCGGCTCGCCCGCTGTGATAAAAATCTCGATTTCCTCCCTGAAAGGATATTCCGTTTCCACCTTGACTGTCACCGGAATATCTTTGACCTCCACATCCATCTCGCAGGGAGCATAAGCCACCGCCGCCAGTCCGTCCTCATCCTGGGTCCTCATCCAGAGATGAGCCGCAAATTTTGGCCACCCCTGGCTGAAATTGGCCGTGCAGCAGCCGTAGTTGGGTTCCAATCCGAATATATTCGATTCGGGGCCATTGGTCGTCCAGGGCCAGTCATCCCGGACGCTGCATAAAACCTGGTTTATCTGCTGGTCATACTGATGAGCCCACATATCCGGCTTAAACGTCGCAGGCAGGGCATTGAAAGCCAGCTTTTCCAACCGGTCGCCGAACCGGGCGTCTCCCATCACCGACAGCAGCACCTCCAGAGAATACATGTATTCCACCACCGCGCACAATTCGATTCCCTGGATCGGGTTTTTCCCCGCCAGGCACTCATCGCCGGAGAATATTCCGGCCACGGTTCCGTGGTAGCGGTCCTGCTTTTCCATCATTTCATAAACCATCATCCGGTCTCCGGGATCACCAGTCAAACGCCACCATAAGGCCGGGGATTTGACCGCCATGGCGTTATTGACCACATGTCCCATGTAGTTCCAATCCCCCTTGGCGGTCGGCTCAGTCAAAGGCCAGCGTTTGAAAAAATCAATCCAGTCGAATCCCTGACCCTGAAGTTTGACAGCCAGATCGAGAAGCCATTTTTCTCCGGTATTCTCATAAGCCTGATAAATTCCCAGCAGCGCCTCAAACCAGCGGTATTTTCCCCAGTTGAAAAGCGGTCTTCGCCCGATATGGCCGTCCACCCAGCGGTAAATTCCCTGAATCACTTCCGGAACCCGCTCATCCCCGCCGGCCTCATAATACTGCAGCAGAGGTTTGGTCACCAAAAAAACAGCCCATAAATCATAACCGGAGGGATGGTCCACCGGCCCGATCCACCCGTTTTCGTCCTGATTTTCGATGACAATATCCATATATTTCCGGACCTTGGATATCATTTCCGGGTCTTGAAGCAGGTAAGCCAGCGGTATGAAACCGTCCAGCCAGTACGGCACCCGTTCCCAGGCTTCCGCCTCCCCCCCGAACCAGCCGCTGTTTTTAACATCCGGCCAGAATTCATCCAAGTGACCGCTCAGGCCTTCGGCTTGAATCCGGAGCTGATTTTTCAGCCAGCCGGCGGGACGCAAGGTCCCCAGAGGCAGGGGATGAAACTTCAGTTTTTGGATTTCAGGTGAAGAGGTTTCTTCGTAAGCAAAAACCACATCCAAGCCGGGGGCTTTTTCTTCAGGATGAGTGGATTCTCTGACAGTGCACCCGGCCGTTGTCAGCATAAACGCCAAAAAACAAACAGCCGCGGAAAACCGGTTATTCATATCATCCTCCCGTTTATTTCGTTTTACTTTTATCATACCTTAACTGACCTATTAATTCGAAAATAACCTGGCTTATTCATAAAAAAATTGCGATGCCACCATACCCTTCGGGCGGGCCGGGCGGAAAAGGCGTCTCGCCTTTCCCGCCCCATTCATACTTTAGGGTCAGTTTGAATCAACTGAATTAACGGAGTACACTGGATAAGCAATGCTTTCCATCTTCCAGCTAATCGTTCAATCTAAAATAGAAGGACTCAATAGAAGGCCCCAAAAAACCCATGTCTGCTGAAACGGATTTTGCTTACCTTAAGTCCTGCCTGTTCCGGCCGGAGGATTCAGCCAAGCTGGATGAGATAGCTGAAACCCGCCGCTGCATCCGCTTCGAAGGCAGGGTTTTCACCGATACCCGGTTTATCGATATCCAATTCGGAGAACTGCTTTTCATGCTGCGCCGGGATTTGGCCCCCGCTTCCCTTGATACGTATATCGAAATATTCCGGGATCAGGCCCATATGAAAATCCCGGAATTTCAGCCTGAACACTGCTCCTCGGTTATCGACGCCGGTGCCAACGAAGGGTTTTACTCGCTTCATATGAAATCCCGCAATCCGGATATCCCCATCATAAGCGTGGAGCCGTCCCCGGAAATATTTGACATTTTAACCCGGAATATCCGTGTGAACAAATTCAGCGGTATCCATGCCGTCAACTTCGCCCTCAGCGACAGGAGCGGCCCGGGCGCGCTGGAAACCTATCCTCATGTGAGTTCCGTATCCTCGGAAAATATCCTGCAGCTTAACCGGTCCTGGATTAAACCTGAACGCATCCGAACCACTGCGGTTCATATGGCCACTCTTCCAGCCTTGTTGAAAGATCTGAACTGGGAGGATGCGGATCTGCTCAAAATCGATACCGAAGGATCCGAAATGAAAATCCTTAAGGGAAGCGAGCCGGTCCTGGAACGCATCCGAAAGATCGTGGTGGAATGGCACACCCCTGAACTGCGGGAAAAATGCACACGGTTTTTACTGGACCGGAATTTTCAGTTGGTCCATGAAGAACGCCGCCGGACCGGAGATTCCTATTTCATCAATATTGATTAAGGGGAGGAAATTTTAATATACTGGTAACCGCCTCCTGGAAGGTCATCATGAAAATACTGCACACGGCGGACATCCACCTGCGTGAATACGAAGATGAAAGATGGGCGGCCCTGGAGAATATCATCCAGAGGGGGAAAAAAGAGAAGGTGAATCTGTGCCTCATCAGCGGAGATCTCTTTAACCAGGGGGTGGACGCGGAAAAACTGCGGCCGAAAATCCGCAAGCTGTTTTCCGGAAACGGTTTTAAGATTCTCATCATTCCGGGAAACCATGACAAAGATTGCTTCCGCCCGGGTTTGTTTTTCGGCGAAGACACCGTCATCTTGAATGAGTTAACCCACCCCTTCGAAGATGAGAGCATCCGGATCGCCGGGCTCCCTTTCGAGCCTCTGGAAGGGCAGAGACTCCTCGACAGGCTGTCCGGCTTAAAAAAGGTATTCACCCGGGATAAAATCAACATCCTGATCTGCCATGGAGAATTGCTTGATTCTTTTTTCTCCAGGCGCGATTTCGGAGATGAAGGCGGCGGACGCTACATGCCCTTCTGGCTGTGGTATTTCCATGACCTTAACGCGGATTATGTGCTGGCCGGGCATTTCCACAGCCGTTTCGATGTCCGCAAACTGGAAAAGCAGGGCTATTTCGTCTATCCCGGATCCCCGGTCTCCATCACCAGAAAAGAAACCGGCCGCCGGAAAGTCAACCTGTTTGAACCGGGCCGGGAACCTGGAGAATATGAGATGGATTCCTTCCATTTCGAGTCAAAGGATCTGTTCCTTGATCCTTTCACAGACACCCATCCCCTATCGCTTATCCGGGAAAAAATGAAAGGGCTTCATCCGGAAGCCCGGGTGCTGATGACAATAAACGGATTTGTTGACGGAAAAAAATTGGGCATGAATGAAACCGTCCTCCGGGACAAGATCAAAGATGCCGCCGGCCCTCAACTCGAAGAGCTGTCGTTTGAAGCCACCGACGTTCAGACTATTATATCCAACAGCCTTTTCCAGGATTTTAAAGCCAAAGTGGAAGCGGGAGAATTTGAAGACGAAATGAAGGCGTCTCTTTTGGAATACACCCTCCGGGCCATGATCGAGGCCGAGTCATGAGGATCCGGGAATATCTCATCAGCCGCTACGGTCCCCTCAAAGAATCCGGCCGCATCCGGCCCGGTGATTTCACGCTGTTCTACGGGCCCAATGAAAACGGCAAAACCCTGACCATCGACGCGATTTTGAAACTCCTTTTCGGTAAAGAGGTCAAGAAATTCGATAAGATTCACCGTGTGGATGAAGATCCCCACGGCTTCATTATTATTCAGGATGAAAACAAACAAACCTTCCAGCTCCCGGAGAAAGGGGATTTAACCGGCCTGACCGGGATAAACCCCAACGAAGCCCGCAATATTTTTGTTATCCGCGACAGCGATCTTTCCCTTCATGAAGAAAGTGAGCATTACCGCACGGTCACCGACAAACTCACCGGAATGCGGACCGAACAGATTGAAAACGTTACCAAAGAGCTTCTGAATATCGGGCGCGTGACCCCTTCCGGCCTTTTCACAAACCGGGAAGACAAGGTCAGAGAGCGGATGAACCAGGCCGAAACGCTTTTGGATGTTATTCGGCAAAAGAAAAAAAATCTTCGGATCGAAAAGGCGGATACCAGGGAAAAAGAACGGGCGGAAATCTCCGATTCAATCCGGAAGCTGAATCATAAATCGGAGCTTTGCCGTCTGGCCAAAAAAAGAAAAAACTTCGAAAAAGGTTCCGCCGCCGTCCAGGCGTTGAAAAAATCCCGCCGGGGTTTGGATTCGCTTCAGGGCTTCAATGACCGGGAGGAACAGACCTGGGTGGAATATGAACGGGATATTCAGCAGGGGGGCCGCGAGGAAAACCGGATGAAGCAGAAACTGAAACAAGAAACCCTGGAATTTAAAACCCTGGAAGAGACGGCACGGAAATTAAGGCAGGAGTTCGAGATTATCGACCAAACCCGCAGCCGAATCGATCAAGAGCTCAAAACCGACATGAAAAATTACGAAATAAAAGCCGGGGAGCTTAAAGAAAAGGAAGGAAAATCCCGCTTCTATATGATAAGCGCCGCCGTGTCATTTCTGCTGACGGTTCTATTCACCATCGCCCTTATTTTAAACCCCGGGGAAATCTTCCTTGTCCCGTTTCCGGCGGTTTTTCTTCTCCTCACCGCCGTTTTCGGCATGCAGCGATACATTGTTGTCCGCGATCGTTCCTGGCTGGCCGGTTTGCTCGAGAGAATCAAGCTCAACCTGGCTAAATTCAAAATTCGCGGGGACAATATCGAAGATCTATATGCCGCCGTCCAGGAATTCGACCATCACTGGAAGATGAAAAAGAAACAGTTCGAAGACGCCGAAAACCGCTTGCGCCTGCAGCAAAACACGATACGCACGCTCCGGGACGAAGAACTCCCCCGCATTCAGAGCAGCATAGAAGAGGCGGAGGCCGGGATCCGTAAAATAAAAGACCGCACCGGGGTCAAAACTCTTTCCGAATACCGGGAAAAAATCAAAGAACGGGAAGACAGGCAAAACACAATCAAAAATCAAATCAATTTGCTGTCCGCCCTTTTCGGCAGGGACTTTGATGATCTTGAAGCCAATATCGAGGAATGGGAAAAGGACGTCCGCCGCCTGGAACCATACCGGGACCAGGCCCTGAGTTTGGAATACAGGCCGGAAGAATACGAACAACTTCAGAATCAGCAGAGGGAACTGGAAGAAAAAAAAGAGCTGGTGGAAAATGATATCCGGGACTTTCAAAAACAGCTCCGGGAAGTGGAACAGGATGCCAACCGCATTCTCGAGCCGGAATCCGAACACCTGCCCTGCAAAACCTCAGTGGACTTAATGGAAATTGAAAATCAAGTCCGAAATTTCATCTCCACCTATAAAAAACGGGCGGAAATCATTTTGAAAGCCCAAGGCATTTTTCAACACATCATGAGGGAAGAAGAGGAAAAGGTAACCCGGCTTTTCGGAAAGGACAGCGCCGTGTCCCGGCGGTTCGCAAGAATCACCGGAAACCGGTACCGGGAAGTCCATTTCGATCCGGAAACAAAACAAGTCATGGTGACAACCCGCCCGGGAGAAACTTTGGAAGCCGGAAAGCTTTCCGGCGGAACCTATGACCAGCTCTACCTTTCCATCCGCCTGGGACTCGGCGAGAGCTTGATGTCAGACCGGACCGGATTTTTCATCCTGGATGATCCTTTTATCAAAGCCGACATCGAGCGTCTGCGGGAGCAGATGGTCGTCCTTAAACAAATCGCCTCCTCAGGGTGGCAGGTCCTCTACTTTTCCGCCAAGGACGAGGTCAAACAGATGCTGATCCGGGACATTCAAGACGGCGCGGTGGAATTGGTCTCTTTGCCCGGTTTGATTTAAAAAATTGAAAAAGATTGACAAATTCTAACAATTTTGTCATATTAAATTCAAATGACCTTCAGAAACAGAAGATACTTTAATCTGGCGTTTCTCGCCGTTTTCTTTGTCATCTCTTTATCTATAAATTTTTTACATACAGAACACACTTTCACCCCCGATCACAAATGCCCCGCCTGCCAGTTTCAGTCATCGTCGCTCACCACCACCCACCTTCATTTCTTTTTCCTCCCCCAACCTTCGGTCCTTGGTTTGTTCGATAATATTTACTCATTTCAATACACCTATACTCCTTGCGTAACCCCCTCCTCCCGTTCTCCGCCTCAAATTTAACCTTCCTCATTTTTCCGGTATTTCCTTATAATCAACCAGGAAATATGGCATAGGCAGTGCGCAAACATGCTCTTATAAGCGAGGAAAATCATGAAACGAAAAACATTTGTCATCTTATTGATTATATCGGCCTTCTCATCCCATATCCTGGCCGCCCGCCAGCAGCATCAACATGAAAACAAAAGGGAAAGCACTTTTGTGATCCAGGGGACCGTCAAAAATATGGAAATGGAGCCGGTTGAAAACGCCGTCGTCCTGATGCCGGTCCCGGGAGTATCTGTTAAAACCGGCGAATCCGGCGGTTTTGAAATATCCGGGTTGAATCCAGGGAAATATCATATTGAAGTTTACGCCGAAAACCACATGGACTTTATTTCTGACAGTTTTCATTTGAAAAAAGATATCCTTGATTTTGAAATCATATTGACTAAAGCGATCACGGAAAGCGTGGTTGTGACCGCCACCCGCACCCCAAAAATATATGCAGAAGTCCCCGTCAGGACAGAAATCATCACCCGGAGGGATATCAAACAAAAACAAGCTCGGAATCTGGCTGATTCCCTCTCTTTGACCACCGGCATCCGCGTGGAAACCAACTGTCAGAATTGCAATTTCACCCAGGTCCGCATCAACGGCATGGAGGGGAAATATTCCCAAATCCTTATCAACAATTCTCCGCTTTTCAGCTCCATGGTCGGCGTGTACGGACTGGAGCAGATCCCTTCAGGAATGGTGGACAGGATTGAAATCGTCAAAGGGGGAGGGTCGTCCCTTTACGGGGGAAATGCCGTGGCCGGCGTGATCAATGTGATCACCAAAGAACCGCAATCCAACCAAACCTCCATTGAGATGCACCAGGAATCCATAGCCGGCAATCCTTACACCAACATAGGCTTCCGCACCAGCCTGGTCAGTGAGGAGGGAAACACCCGGGGCCTGCTGTTCGCTGATTATAAAAACCGGGCTCCCACAGACTTCAACGAGGATCAATTTTCCGAATTGGGAATGTTAAAAAACACGTCCTTCGGAATCAAATTTTCCAATCATTTTCCCGGCCTGAACTCCAAACTCAGATTAGGATTTTTCCGAATCAATGAGGAAAGGCGGGGAGGGGATCTATTTGAAAAGCCCCCCCACGAAGCCAACCTGGCGGAATGGGTCAAATCGGATTTGGTAGAATTTTCAGCCGATTGGGATCACTACCTCCATGAAAATCTCTTCTATAACCTTTCCGCTTCCTTCCTGGATGCTCAACGGGACACATATTACGGCGCCCTTAAAGACCTTAACGCCTATGGAGCCACAGAAAACCCGGTTCTTTTTCTCAACGGCCAGATCAATTTCCAGGCGGCTTCCCATCTTCTAACCCTCGGCGCACAATTTAAAAAAGAAAACGTCAGAGACAGGGCCTTGGGTTATGACCGTATAATCGACGATGAATACGGTGAAATCGGCATATTCTTCCAGGATGATATAAAATTAAGCGACACCTTTTCTCTTCTCGCCGGAGTCAGATTGAGCGGACACACCCTGATGGATCGTTTGCTGGTGCATCCCCGCATGAGCCTGCTCACCAACTTAACTTCAAATATCTCCTGGCGGACCTCTTTTTCCACCGGTTTCAGAGCTCCGCAAATTTTCGACGAGGATCTTCATATCACTCAGGTCGGAGGGGAAGGAATGATCATCCAAAACTCCCCGGAGCTTAAAGAAGAAAGCTCTTACAGCTTCAGTTCAGGATTCGATTTCGGAAAGATTGTGGGACAAAAGCAGTTTCAGTTCAGCCTGGAGGGCTTTTTCACCCTGTTGCAAGACAGCTTCACCTTATTCAAGCAGGAAAAATTCAAGCAGGAAAACGGCACGAGAGAAAACGCCCTGGTTTTTGAGCGCATCAACGGCTCAGATGCCAAAGTCTACGGCGTCTCTCTTGATTTTGGATACCTGCAGGGGGACCGGTTTTCCTTTCGCGCGGGATGGACTTTCCAGAAAAGCCAGAGGGATGAACCCGAACCCGACTTCAACAGCAAATATTTTTTCAGAACCCCGGAATCATATGGCTACGCCCAGGTAAGCTACACCAACAGCAAACTGGCGAATCTTGAGCTTTCTCTTCAGTACACAGGAAACATGAAAATCCCTCACTACCAGGGATATATCCCTGAAGACAGACTTGAAACCACTGCGCCGTTCATGGTGGTGAATTTAAAACTGAACAGGACGGTTCCCATAACTTCCAGCTATGATATCATTCTGTTCGCGGGAATGGAGAATTTATTTAACTCGTTTCAGCCCGACCTCGACGAGGGCATGTACAGGGATTCGGGCTATGTTTACGGGCCGGAAAAACCCAGGAGTGTTCATGCCGGGTTCGAATTTTCTTTTTAATCCGGGGTTCATCAACCAGGCAAGCCTGACATATTCCTTAGAAAATCGATTGTGGCCATGGGGGGCGGGATGATGGATAAGCCGGCCCGTATGAAGGCTGAGCGGGCACGGTTCCTCTCCGCAGGAGAGGAGAGCGAGGCCTGCGGAGCAGGCCGTGGCAACCTTAGACGGATAGATTACAAAGAACCGGAGGCGTCTAAGATCCTCACGTCGCTTCGCTCCTCAGGACCCCGCCCGAAGGGTAAAAAAATGGGGATTATAATGAAAGGAAAAGCAAACAGAAACGTTTCAGCTGTCATTTTCAGAAATTCCTTGCATTCCTCTGAAAAAATGTCCATAAAAAGACTATCGCCATTTTTTTATGAATAGGTCAGGATAGATGTCATGCTGAGAAAAAAGGAGAAAAAATGAAAAAAACATGGGTATTGCTTCTGCTGACTGCTTTTTTTGTGATCACCGGGTGTCAAAAGCCGGCCGAAAGACCGGTGGGCGCAGCGGATGATTTTCAGTGGGAAGTCGACCGGTTCGCCGACCTGAGAATCCTCCGCTACCAAGTCCCCGGCTTCAATG
>JAWODN010000003.1:0-46808 GCA_046483285.1 Candidatus Aminicenantota bacterium
AGCGTTCATTCTCATTACGGCCTGCATACTCGCCAAGTCGCCATGCGACCCTCTTCATCAGAGGCTTTGAAGATTTCGTCGCCTCCACCTTCACTCCGATTGCTTCCGGCTGGAGCGACCTTTGCCGGGTGGGGTTGTCTCCCACTGAAGGTTCGCGCCTTCTCACGGCGCACTGAATAATTCAGGTTAGAAAATCGTTGCGGCCATGGGAGCGGGAGATGGATCGCCGCCCCCATGGCAACAGTTCAAAAGTGATTGTCATGGTTCACGGTGTATTATACTCATGATGAATTCATAAAAAAATGGTAGAGGGGGCCTCTCATCATTCAGGCTAATAATAATAAGGGGCCAGATAGGGAATACTATAATTTTCACGGACTTTTTTAACAGCTTTTCTCCGGATAAGACGCTTCAATTCTTCGCCGCCGGTCAATTTATGTTCATCTTTGATTTCTTTTTCCAGCAGCGCTTTTTTCTTGCGGGGAAAATTCTGCCAAATAAGGTCATCTATTTCCCGGTCCCATTCCTCCAGTTCCTCTTCTCCCACGCCGCGGCTGTTTAAATGCCTGGACACTTCCAAAAAAAACGGAACAAGATAACCCGTCTCCTTCGGAACTTTTTTAAGAAATTTTTCTGCCGCTTCACGGACCGCTTTCTTTTTCTCATTTTCATAAGAGCGGGAGGAGCTCCGTCGAAGGCTCCCCACCTGCCGTTCTTGATATTGGGTGAATTTGCGCATCACGGATTTATGACAGCTGTTTAAAGATAATTTTTTTTTCATCCCAGGAGAGCAATACTTAAAGGCTGTCTCTATCCCTTCCAGAACAACCCGCAGGGGAATCCGCCTCTTTTCCCAGCTCCTGATCGCCTCAGTTTCCCGGGAAGACACCACGAAAGGGGCCCCTCTCAACTGAAACAGCCTTTTTGCGATAGCCTGGTAGTAGCTCTCCCGGTTATTGTTCATATTCCTTACCCTGACCTATTCATAAAAAATAGTTCGGGCGGACCGGATCTCACCGCATCTGCCGGCTTGCGGCTCGTCGCAGTGAAAGGGCCGCGACTTCCTCAAAAAACACATCACAACAACCGCCTTCGCCGGTTTTTTTCATATATCAGTCTCAGACCTTCCAGCACCAGGTGCGGTTCATATCCGTCGATCTCTTCAATTTCATCAAAAATCATAGAAGCGGCTCCTCCGGTGGCAACCACCTTAACCCCTTCTCCCAATTCGAGCTTGATCTCTTTTATGATCGTTTTGACCAGGCCGACATAACCGAAATACAGCCCGGAATGCATGCTGGCAATGGTGTTTTTTCCAATCGCCCGGGGGACTTTTTTCAATTCAATCCGGGGAAGCTTCGCCGTTTTCAGATAGAGCGCCTCAGCGGAAATGTGAATTCCGGGGGCAATGGCTCCCCCCAGATAATCTCCTGAAGAGGAAATGGCGTCAAAGGTGGTGGCGGTTCCGAAATCCAGCACAATGCACGGCGTTCCATATTTTTCCCGCGCCCCCACCGCCGAGGCGATTCTGTCGGCCCCGACTTCCTGGGGGTTATCGTATAAAATCGCGATACCGGTCTTCAATCCCGGCCCCACCACCAGCGTCCGGATTTTAAAAATTTCCAGGATGACCTTTTGAAATATGGGAGTCAGAGGGGGAACGACACTGGAAATGATCCCATCATCCACATCTTTCTCTTCCAGCTTTGATAGAGAAAAAAGATTGTGAAGCAGGACTTTAAATTCATCACAGGTTCTTTTCCGGTCCGCCTTTATTTTCCAATTCTGCACCAGTTTGTCCTTCTTGAAAACACCGACGGCTGTGGTGGTATTCCCGATGTCAACCGTTAAAAGCATGCTTTCCCTCCCTGGGAAAATCTATGATGCGAGAAGAGACGATCACCTCTTGACTCTTTTTATGTTTGAGAATCAACCATGCCTGGCGTTGGCCGATGAACAAGAGTCGACCCAGCGCAATTTAGACATCTTTTCGCACAAATTGCCCCAGAAGGCCGCGCCGGAGAAAATATCCGGCGGCTTATTCTCCGCCTTTCCCTTCATTCTTCTGATCAACCCCGGAGTTCGGGCGCGCTGAAAGTCTTTTCTCAAGTTCACGTTCCGCCTCTAAAACCTCCTTCCTCACCATCCGGGTGATGTTTTCCCGAAATTCTTTTTCTTTTTCCTGCCAGGCTTTTTGGAACCGGGAATCAAAATCCGCGGAATCTATCCATTCCGGTTCCTCCGGAAGAGTCCGCGGGGCTGATTGCTCGTCCAGAAGACGCTTAACCCGGGATGCTAAAGCCCCTGAATCAATGGGGGCTCGAATCATGTCTTCAAAAAACAGGCCGGATAATTGAGATTGATCCACTTCCTCAAAGACTCCGATCAAAAAAAACAAGGGAATATGTCGGAATTTATCCTCACTGCTCAAATCCCGGGCCAGGGTGTATCCACTCTTGCCCGGCAGAGAGATTCCCAAGAGAACGGCATCCGGTTCGATTTCCGTTGCCAGCTCCATCACATCTCTTCCGTCCCGGGACGTGTAAACGTCAAACCCCGCGGATTGAAAAGATATCTGTATGGCTTCCAGCAGGGACATGCTGGCATCCGCCCCTAAAACTCGCCGTTTCATCCATCCTCCTCTAGAGCCCAAAACCGTTTGGTCCGGCTTTCAAGGCTGGTTCCCCGGACTGACCTGGATGATGAGCAGGCCGGTTCCGCCGCAAGTGCAGGGAGCCGGGCTCAGGCAAACACACCGGATCACCAGCCAATCCGGTCAATACTCCACATGGACACACTTTTCACCCAACAAATCTTCTAAACGCCTGGTTAATTCCCGGGAAGGCTTAACCGCCTGAATCTCAACGGATTGAACCGTAACCCGGTATCCGTTGCCGCTTTCCAGAGCGAAAATCACCGGGCAGTCTCCCGGATTTTCTTCCAGTACGCTTTTTAGTTTAGAATAAACCTCTTTTTCTAATCCCGGCAGATGAATCCTCAAAAATAACCGCTTGGCCAATCTTTCCAACGCCGCATTCAGGGGGTAAACCGCCGACATAATGATTCGGGGGGGGTCTGCCTCCCCCTGCACCTGGCCGATAAGAAAAACAAGATTATCCTCTGTTATGATATCATAATATTTTTGATAAGAATCGGGGAAGGCCACCACTTCGGCCCTGCCGTTCATATCCTCCAAAACAAAAGTGGCCATTCTTTCATCCCGGCGGGTTTTCAAAGACCGAACCGACATGACGATTCCAGCCAGCTTGACTTCTCCCTGAACAGGGGCCCCGGCATCCAGTTCAGAAATTGAATGACTGACCAGATTCCGGATTTGCTTTTTAAACTGGGCCAAAGGATGGCCTGTGAAATAAAAACCCAGCGCTTCTTTTTCAAAACTCAATAATTCCGATTTTTCCCATTCCGGCATGTTTTCGATTTCAGGGGGAACTTCAGGAGGCTTCATGTGCCCGGAACCGAACAGAGTCGCCTGGCCGGAATTCCTTATCTTAGAAAAATCATGGGTATATTCGATCATCAAATCGAGGCATTGATATAAATGGGAACGCTTCCATCCCAAGGAATCCAAAGCTCCTGCTTTAATCAAACTCTCTATAACTTTCCGGTTAAATGATTTTGGTTCTATCTCCCGGCAGATGTCAAAAGGGGAAGAGAACTTCCCTTTCCGCTCGCGCACTTTGATTATTTCCCGAACCGGGCCTTCCCCCAGGTTTTTGACGGCGGCCATGCCGAAACGGATGGCGCCGCCGTCCACTTGAAAATTCAAGCCGCTGGCATTGATATCAGGAGGAAGGACCGGAATGCCCATCTCCCGGCATTCATTGATATATTTAACCACCTGTGAGGTTACTCCCCGCTCCGCTTCCGAGGTCATAAGAGCCGCCATATAATGAAGCGGAAAATGCGCCTTCAAATATGCGGTTTGAAAAGCAAGGTAAGCATAAGCGGCACTGTGAGACTTGTTGAACCCATATCCGGCAAAATAATCGATTTTCTCGAAAATTTTCTGGGCGTCAAGTTTAGAAAAGCCCTTATTCTGCGCCCGGGTCATAAACCGTTTTTTCATGGATTTCATCACGGATTTTTTCTTTTTTCCCATCGCCTTGCGGAGAAGATCGGCCTCCGCCAAAGAAAAGTCAGCGATATCGGTGGCGATCCGCATAACCTGCTCCTGGTATACAATCAGACCGTTGGTTTCCCGCAGAATCGGCTCCAGTTCCGGAAGGTCGTATTTAATCATTTGAGGATTGGATTTGCGTTTGATAAAATCCTCGGTCATTCCGCTCTGAAGAGGTCCGGGCCGGTAAAGCGCATTCAGGGCGATCAAATCCCGGAAATTTTCCGGCCGGTAGCGCCGGAGAAGGTCCTTCATTCCCGAGCTTTCAAATTGAAAAACTCCGTCTGTATTTCCTTTTTGGAAAACAGCAAAAGTCTTTTCATCATCCAAGGGAACGGCTTCCAAATCAATGTTTTGCCCGGTATCCTTTTTGACTTGGTTGACGGTGTCTTGGATGACGGTGAGATTGCGCAGGCCCAGAATATCCATTTTTAAAAGTCCAATGGATTCCACATCCTGCATGGGGAATTGAGTGGTCACTTCATGCCGCGTGGACTGATACAAGGGCACGAACTCCACCAGGGGGCGGGGAGTGATGACAATCCCGGCGGCATGAGTGGAGGGGTGGCGGACCTGCCCTTCCAGCCGCTGGGCCACTGACAGCAATTCCTTGATTTTAGGCTTCTCCTCCGCCCAGGCTTTGAGTTGGGGGATTTTTTGGGAAGCCGCCGCGATGGTGGAATCCTCTCCCATGGCCGGAATCATCTTCGCCGCCTTATCCACTTCCGGCAGCGGGATTTCCAAGGCCCTCCCCACGTCCCGGACAGCCTGGCGGGCCGCCATGGTCCCGAAGGTGATGATTTGGCAGACATTATCCTGACCGAATTTTTCTTTAACATAGGAAATCACTTCATCCCGGCGCCGCCCACAGAAATCAATATCAATATCCGGCAGGCTGATTCTTTCAGGGTTCAAAAACCGCTCAAACAACAAGTCATACTCCAGGGGATCCAAGGCGGTGATCCCCAGGCTGAAAGCCAATAAGCTGCCGGCTGCGGAACCCCTTCCCGGCCCCACCGGGATCCCCCGCGCCCGGGCTTCCCGGATTATATCCCAAACAATCAGAAAATATCCTTCGAATTCCATTTCCCGGACCAGTTTGATTTCTCTTTCCAAACGGGCTTGGTATTCTCCCGGCGAAGGCAGTTCTCCCCGGTTGATCCGGGGCTCAAGAATTTTCATTTTTCTGCGGAAGCCTTCCTCCACAACCTGTTGAAAATAGGTGCTCACCGGGAGGCGGCCGGGAGGTTCAAAATGAGGCAGGAAGTACTGGCTGGCAGAAAGATCAAACTCACACCGGGAGGCGATGTCCAGTGAGTTTCTCAGGGCATCCGGCACATTATGAAACTTTTCTTCCATTTCTTCCGCTGTTTTGAAGTAAAATTCTTGAGAACCGAAACGAATCCTGTCTTTATCCCTGACTTTTTTATTTGTCTGAATGCACAAAAGCACATCATGGCTTTCCGCATCATTTTTTTCTAAATAATGGACATCATTAGTCACAATCAACGGAAGATCCATTTTCCGGGCTAACTGAATCAAGTGGGGATTGATTCTTTGCTGCGGCTCAAGGCCGTGATCCTGAAGCTCAATAAAGAAATCCCCTTCCGCAAAAATCTCCCGGTAATCCCGGGCTGCTTCCTCGGCCAGTGTGTTTTGATCGTGGACTAAATGATCGCTGACTTCGCCTTTAAGGCACCCGGAAAGTGCGATTAATCCCCGGCTGTGTTGAGCCAGCAGCTTCTTATCGACCCGTGGGCGGTAATAAAAACCATCCAGGTAGCTGCGGGTGATAAGCCGGCAGAGATTTTTATATCCCTCTTCATTTTTGACTAAAAGGACCAGGTGATAATGGTTGACGCCGTTGGGACCGGCTTTTTTCTCGCGATGATCCCGCGGAGCCACATAAACTTCACATCCCAGGATGGGTTTGATGCCCCTGTCTTTAGCTTTCTGAAAAAATTGAACGGCCCCGAAAATATTTCCGTGGTCCGTCACGGCCACCGCCGGCATTCCTTGATTCACCGCAGCATCCAGCAATTCATCTATATTCAGGGCGCCATCCAGAATGCTGAATTCGGTATGATTGTGCAAGTGAACAAAATTTGACGCCATTTTTCTTTTTACCTTCCCCCGATCATCCTATCTGGAGGGCCTTCTATTCCCATTCAATTGTTCCGGGAGGTTTAGAGGTGATATCATAAACCACCCGATTCACTTTCTCAACTTCATTGACAATCCGGTTGGATATCCTGGTTAAAAGCAGAGGGGCGGAAGGGAACCAATCGGCTGTCATTCCGTCCCGGCTTTGAACCAGCCGGACGGCCACCACCCAATGATAAGTCCGCTTGTCCCCCATAACGCCTACGGTTTTTACCGGCAATAAAATGGCGAAGGCCTGCCACAATTCCTCATACAAGCCCGCCTTTTGAATTTCTTCCGCCACAATGGCGTCGGCTTCCCTGACTGTTTTTATGCGCGCGGCCGTCACCTCTCCGATGATGCGAACCGCCAGGCCCGGGCCTGGAAAAGGATGCTGTTGAATAAAATCCTCTTCCACTCCCATCTCCCGGCCTAATTTTCTGACTTCGTCCTTGAAAAGCTCCCGCAGCGGTTCGACCAGCCGGAATTTCAAACTTTCCGGGAGGCCGCCCACATTATGATGGGATTTTATGCTGTCCGAAGGTCCCTTGACCGGATTGCTTTCAATAACATCAGGGTAGATGGTGCCCTGGGCGAGAAAATCAACTTGGCCAATTTTCCGGGCTTCCTGCTCAAATATGCGGATAAATTCTTTTCCGATAATTTTCCGCTTCCTCTCCGGAGAAACCACCCCTTTCAATTTTGTTAAAAATTGAGAGGAGGCATTCACCACATTCACGGTCAATCCGAAACGGTTTTTAAATTTTTCCAGAAGTTGCGGATATTCCCCTTTTCTCAAGAGCCCGTTATCAACAAAAACGCACACCAGCCGGTCTCCAACGGCCTGGTTCACCAGCAGCGCCGCCACCAGAGAATCAACGCCGCCGCTCAGTCCGCAGATCACATTTTGACCGCCGACTTGTTCGCTGATTTCCCTCACTTTTTTCTGGACAAATGATTCCATGTTCCAGTCCGGTTTCAGAGCGGCCTGTTTAAAAAGGAAATTAGAAAGAACTTTCTGTCCTTGATCCGTATGAATCACTTCCGGGTGAAACTGAACCCCGAAAAATCCTTCCCCCCGGTTTTCGATAACCGCAGTATCACAATTTCCGGTGGCTCCGGTGACTTTGAATCCTTCCGGGATCTTTCCAACCCTGTCACCATGACTCATCCAAACCCGGGAGCCGTCTTCAACTCCGGAAAGCAGGCCCTGCGCATCTTTTACCTCCAGAGAGGCAAAGCCATATTCTCTTTTTTGGGAAGACACCACACCTCCCCCTAAAATATGCGCCATCAGCTGCAAGCCGTAACAAATTCCCAGAACCGGCACCCCCAAAAGGAAAATTTCCTTCCCGACCCGGGGCGCCCCCCCATCATACACACTGCCGGGACCGCCGGAAAGGATGATCGCTCCTGGATTTTTCTCCTTGAGATCCTCCAGCGGAGTGGAAAAAGGCTGGATTTCTGAATACACACCCATTTCTCTGATTTTCCGGGCAATGAGCTGGGTGTACTGGGAACCAAAATCCAGGACGATAACGTGACTCATGTTCCGATTTTAGCAAAGCGAGGGGTGAATGGCAAAATGTAATCAGGAAAAGCCGATTGACTTCCCCCCCTGATTTCTTTACCATAATTTTATAATGGAACATGAAAAAATCCTGCGGGAACTAACCGCCGATACCGATTCAAAAATCATTCTCTTGGTCATGGACGGGCTGGGCGGCCTCCCGGAACAGGGAAAAACCTCCCTGGAAGCCGCTCATACTCCCAACCTGGACGCTATGGCCAAAGCCGGCGAATGCGGATTGTCCGAACCGGTATTTATGGGGATCACTCCGGGCAGCGGACCTTCCCACCTTTCCTTGTTTGGTTATGATCCCACCCGCTATTTTCTGGGAAGAGGAATCCTGGAGGCATTGGGCATTGATGTGGATGTGGGGAAAAGAGACCTGGTCGCCCGGGGGAATTTCGCCACTCAAAAAGAAAACATCATCATCGACCGCAGGGCGGGCCGCATTTCCGATGAAAAAAACAAAGAACTCTGCGACCTTTTGAATCAATCTATTGGTGACGCGGATGAAGTCAAAGTCCGGTTTTTCCCGGGGAAAGAGCACCGTTTTGTCATCAAATTAAGCGGCCCCCGCCTTTCTGATGAACTGAGTGACGCCGATCCTCAAAAAACAGGAAACCCCCCCACCGGGGCCTCCCCTTTAAGTCAAACAGACGAAGCCCGGGAAACCGCGGACACGGTGAATAAAATCATTGACCGGATAACGGAAGTTCTTAAAGATCAGCCCAAAGCCAATACCGTGCTTCTGCGCGGTTTTTCCAAACATCCCACCATCCCGTCCATGCAGGAATTATTCAAATTGAATCCCGCGGCCATCGCAAACTATCCCATGTACCGGGGACTGGCCAAAATCGTGGGAATGAAGGTTTTGGATGCGGGAACAGAAATAGAAGACTTATTCGATGCCCTGGAAAATCACTACCAAAAACACAATTTTTTCTATGTCCACGTCAAAAAAACCGATTCCTACGGTGAAGATGGGAATTATTCCGAAAAAAAACGAATAATCGAACTAACCGATACTCACATCCCCCGTATCAGGAAATTGAATCCCGACGTGCTGGTGGTGACCGCGGACCATTCCACACCATGTGTCATGAAGTCGCACTCCTGGCATCCAAACCCGTTTCTGCTGGTCTCCCCCTACGTTCTGCCGGATAAAACGGCCCGGTTTTCAGAGAGGGAATGCAGCCGGGGCGGCTTGGGGCGATTCCCCGCCTTCTATGCGGTCCCGCTCATGCTGGCTCATGCCTTGAAAATGAAAAAATTCGGGGCTTGATGCGCCGCAGCCCGGTTGACACACTTTGACTTGTTATATAGAATTTGTCGTGTTAGGCTGGATGATGAACGGGCGGGAATTGCCGCAGGTCCGAGGGGCCGGCCATGACGCTGGATTTTTATGAATTCATCATGAGAATAACACACCGCGAACCATGACAATCACTTTTAAACGGCTCCCATGGCCACGAGAAAACGATTTTCTAACCTGGCTTATTCACGGGCCGGGATTGCCGGAGACGACGACAATTCTTTAATTCAATGTCGTCCCGAGGAGCGGAGCGACGAGGGATCTGTGAGTGCTTTCGCCAGGCCGTATGGACAATGGATTGCCAATTCGAAGCAGCCCGGGATCCTTCGCTCCGCTCAGTATGACATTAAATTAATGAAAGGTCGTCACTTCACTGCGACGAGCCGCAAGCCGGAAGATGCGGTGAGGTTCGGCCCGCCCGAAGGGTAAAAAAATGGCGATTAAGATGAAATACCACAGAGAAAAAAGTATCAGCTATTCTTTTAATCAAAATCAATGTATTCTCTTCATGAGAAAGAAATGGCAAAAATATCGCCATTTTTTTATGAATAAGCCAGGCTAAGTAATAGGCGAAGGTTTTGGTCAGGTCAGTGTGATGAAATATAAACGAATCGCCGCCGCAGCGGCTATGATCAGCTGTCTAGGTCTCCTCAGCGCAGGAGCCGCATCCGGCAAAGATGACCGTGTTGAAATCTATAATCTGCGTCACCACACCCATCCCACCTTCACCCGGATTGTTCTGGATATAGGGGAATTGCGGGAATATGTTTATGACAAATTGGTTGACCCTGATCGCTTATATGTGGACGTATTTCAAGCTCAGCTGAATCCCATCCTTCACGGCACCGCCATTCCCATTGAAAATGATTATCTCCAACGCATCCGCATCGCTCAAAAAAATCCTTTAACGGTGCGGATGGCGGTTGATTTGGACTTTCAGCGGATTGACCGGTACCGGGTTTTTCATCTTCCCGACCCCTTCCGTCTCGTCATTGATATTTACCCCTCAAAAGAAAGCTCCGTCCATCCGCCCGAGCCGACTGAAACCGGATACAGTATGGCCAGGCAACTGGGATTGGGCATCCATAGAATCGTTCTTGACCCTGGACATGGCGGAAAAGACCCGGGCTGCGTGGGAAGCAGCGGGATTTTTGAAAAAGACGTGGTCCTGGACGTGTCTAAAAGGCTGAGAACTCTTTTAACCCAAAAACAAGGCCTTGAGGTCATTATGACCCGCGAATCCGATATTTTTATTCCAGTGGAAAACCGTCCGGTTATCGCCAACCAGAAAAAGGCGGATCTTTTTGTTTCTATTCATGCCAACTCCAATCACAAAAAAAACCATGCCGGCATTGAGACTTTTTATCTCAATTTCAGCCTGGATCCCTCCGTAAACGCCATCGCAGCCAGAGAGAATGCCACATCAACCAAAAATTTGGGAGAAATGAAGGATATCATCACCAAGATCGCTCAAAACAGCAAAATAGCGGAATCCAAAGAATTGGCTGAAAAAGTTCAAGCCCATTTGGCGGATTATTTAAGCCGGTCGTTCAATGATATCAAGGACCTCGGCGTCAAGGGGGGCCCTTTTTGGGTACTTATCGGTGGAGAAATGCCGTCCATTTTAGTGGAAATCTCCCATATCAGCAATCTTAAAGAAGAAAGCCGGCTGAAAACACCGGAATACCGGCAAAAGATCGCTGAAGGTATTTATCAGGGAATCTTGAATTATATTAAATCGCTGGGAAAAGGATAAAACCATGAAAAGACGAATTTTTTTAAAAAACATAGCCCTTGGAAGCATGCTGTTGAATGTGCGGCCCGGAGTGTTCGCTCAGGGGTCGAATAATCTGCCGGATCTGGCCGTTATCCAAGGCGAGGACCCGTCAGCCCTCACTAAAGCGGCGGTGACCGCTATTGGAGGAATGAACCGGTTTGTCTCAAAAGGAGACAAGGTCATGGTCAAGCCGAATATCGGATGGGATCGAACACCGGAACAAGCGGCCTGCACCAACCCGGATGTGGTGAAAACGCTGGTAGAGCTCACCCTGGAAGCCGGTGCGGATAAGGTGGTGGTTATGGATAACACCTGCAACCCTCCCCGGAGAACCTATGTCCGTTCCGGCATCGCGGACGCCGCAAAAAGCGCTGGAGCCGAAGTTCCATATCCCAACGACCACAAATTGCAAAAAATGCCGATCAACGGCGCCGCACTGAAAGAATGGGACGTGTATCGTGATTTTCTGGAGGTGGACAAGATTATCAATGTTCCCATCGCCAAACACCACAGCCTGTCCCGCTTGACATTGGGCATGAAAAATTGGCTGGGCGCCGTGGGGGGCAACCGCAATCAACTTCATCAAAATCTGGATCAGGTCATGGTGGACCTGGCCGCCTATTTTAAACCCGCACTTACGGTTCTGGATGCTTACCGCATTCTTGTCCGCAACGGGCCTCAGGGAGGCCGGCTTTCCGACGTCGAAATGCAAAAAACCGTGGTGGCCGGAATCGATTGGGTGGCCGTAGATGCCGTGGGCGCGTCCTTTTTCGACCTCAACCCCGCTGAGCTGCGATTCTTTCAAATTGCTCATGAGAGCGGATTCGGAGAACTCAATCTGGAGAATATGAAAATTGAAAAAAGAACGATCTAAAAAATACCGGTTCATTCAGCTTCTCAGAATAGTCAGCCAAATTGTATTCTTCAGCTTGTTTTTCATCCTGCTGTTAAGAACCCGGTATCCAGGTGAGGATTATATCGGGCATGTGGAAATATTTTTTCATTTTGATCCTTTGCTGGCGGTCACCACCATGATCGCAGGCCGTGTGCTGCTGGCCTCTTTTATTTTTGCGGGGATCACGTTTATCGCCACTCTTGTTTTCGGGCGTTTTTTTTGCGGGTGGTTCTGTCCCTTGGGGTCATTGCATCAGTTTTTCTCTTTCATCTTTAAAAAAACAAACCTTCACCGCCCCAAAGCCCTCAAAAACAACCACACCGTCTGGAAATACTATATTCTGATATTCGTCATCATCGGAACATTCTTTTCCCTTAACCTGGTTGGAATTTTAGATCCGTTTTCACTGCTGTACCGCTCTTTCGCGGTAAGCGTCATGCCGGCGTTAAACCATTCATTTTCCAGCCTGATCGGAATTCTCTATGACGTTAAGTTGTATTCCTTGGGAGACAAATTAGTTCAAATTTTTACTGGCCTGGATATCAACGCGGTTTTTCTGCAGGGGTTTTTTATCGGCGGTCTCTTCATTATGCTGGTTCTTCTCAACATGCACCGGGAAAGATTTTGGTGCCGCTACCTTTGTCCCCTGGGCGCCTTTTTAGGGGCCGCCGCCCGCTGGAATGTTTTTAAATTGAGAATCGACCAAGAGAAATGCATAGAATGCGGATTATGCACCCGGCAATGCGAAACCCAGGCTGACCCCTACCCCAATGATATGTGGAAAAGCTCGGAATGCGTCTATTGTTTCACATGCAGCTCTATCTGTCCTACGGCGGCGATTCATTTTCCAGTCAAAGGAAATATGGAACCTGTCGCCTCCATTGATCTTTCCCGGAGAAAAATACTATTCACATCCTTTTTAGGAGCTGTCACCATTCCCTTTTTCCGCCTTTCTCCGGCTGATTCCCGGGCTTCGGAAAAGCTCATCCGGCCTCCCGGGGCCCTTCCCGAAAAAAAGTTTCTCCAAAAATGCGTCAACTGCGGCGAGTGCATGAAAGTCTGTCCCACCAATGCCATTCAACCCGTGTTATTTGAAGCCGGCCCCAACGGAATTTGGACTCCTAAACTGGTTCCCGAAATCGGGTATTGTGAGTACTATTGTTCCCTGTGCACTCAGGTTTGCCCCACCGGAGCGATTCAAGAACTGTCCATCGAACAAAAAACCGAAGTCAAAATCGGGACGGCGTGGATCGACGAAAACCGCTGCATTCCCTGGAAATTCGGAGATCCCTGTATTGTGTGTGAAGAACATTGTCCGGTTTCGCCCAAAGCCATACGACTTCTGGAAACCGACGTCCTGGCTCCGGAGGGTGAAATAAAGAGGCCTTTAGCGCCGTTTATTGATATTGAACTCTGTATCGGCTGCGGGGCTTGTGAGAACAAATGCCCGGTTGTGGACCTGCCGGCTGTTTACGTGACCAGCGTGGGAGAAAGCCGCTCGGATAAAAACCAGCTGCTTCTGGACGTCTTCTCCGGCGGGGGAGGAATTTATTAAGCTGAATGACTAAACTTATTTTGAGTGTCGGACTGACCTGGATGGTTGTCAATGCCCTAAAACCGATAATCATATGGTTTAAAGAAGGCCGCATAAACCGGGATACCATTGTGCGCAACGGCGGCATGCCCTCCGGGCATACCGCCCTGGTGTCATCACTGACCATGGCTATTTTTCTGGAAACCGGACTGTCCCCCTTGTTCCTGGTGGCCTTGGTTTTGACTTTTGTGGTGATATATGACGCCGTGAGTATCCGTATGATAATCGAACGCCAATCCAAAATCATCAATCAATTGACCCAAAACCAAAAGGGATTTCCCGGAATGGTTGAAAACGTGGGACATACCCCTTGGGAGGTGGGGGTCAGCCTGATTTTGAGTGTGATTATTCCCCTGATTGTGTATCACATCTAACCTGACCTATTACTTAGCCTGGATTATTCACGGGCCGGGATTAAGCCAGGATCGAAGGCTAAATCTTCAAGGTCGCTTCAGCCACACCTGAATTCCAAAAAGCCGTTACAACCTCATTCCGTTAGTAAATCATAGCTCAAGTGAAATCTCTATTCAAAAACCGCGCGAAGGACGGCACGGCTGGAGGGGGCCCCCCGCCCGCAGGCAGCGAGGGCGGGGGCTCTTTTTTCAGAGGAGCGATGAGAGTTTCACTCTTCTTTCAGTTTCTGCAGCTCCTCTTTCAAATGCGGAATCAGTTCGAAAAGATCGCCCACCACTCCAAAATCAGCGACCTTGAATATGGGGGCCTCCGGATCTTTGTTGACCGCAACAATATACTGAGATGAAGTCATTCCAGCCAGATGCTGTATCGCTCCGGAAATTCCAAAAGCCATATATAAATTCGGAGAAACCGTTTTCCCGGTCTGCCCGACTTGATGCTGATGATCAACCCATCCGGCATCCACCGCCGAACGAGAACTGCCCATAGCGGCATTGGGAAGGTATTTGATCAAATCCCGGAGCAGGTTGAAATTATCCGGTCCTTTTATCCCCCGGCCGCCCGAGACAATGATTTCAGCCTCGGTAATATCCAATGCGGATTCTTCTCCTCCGAAAACTTCGGTCACCTGGTCTTTAATATCGTCCTCGGAAACATCCACTTCGTTTTTCACCACTTCCCCTTCAGATTGGGACTCCTCTTCCAGAGGAAAAACATTGGGGCGGAGGGTTGCTATCGCCACAGGAGATTTAAATCCGAAAGTGGCCATGACTTTACCCGCATAAACCGGACGGGTCACCTGAAGTTTTCCATCCACCACGGCGGTGGCGGTGCCGTCGGAAGCCAAGCTGAATCCCATCAAGCCGGCGAAACAGGGCGCCAAATCCCGGCCCATCGCCGTGGCCGGAAAAAAGACAGCCCGGGGCTCGATTTCCTCAACCAGCTGCTTTAAAACACCGGAATACGCGGAAAAAGAATAGCGGCTCAATCGGGGATTGTCAACGAGATGGATCTTATCCGCACCATAGGCAAACGCCTGGGGGGCCAGCTCATTCACTTCATGTCCGATCAAAACAGCCGCCGTTTTTGTGTTCAGGTCCCGGCTGCGGCGTTTAGCCTCACTGAGAATTTCCAAAGACGATTTTTTTATTTTTTTATCTCTGATTTCCAAATAAGCGAGTATCATATTTCCCCCTCCTATATTATTTTGACCTTAACGTGCAAGAATTGAGCCAGCTGGCGTGCCGCTTCCGCTGGTTCTTCTTCTATAATTTTTCCGGCTTCTCTTTCCGGAGGAGATTCCAACTTGATCAATTCCAGTTCCGGTTCCAACTTCTCGGAGTCCACCCCGAGGTCCTCCACATTGACCACCGGCACCTGTTTCCTTTTCGCCATCATAATCCCTTTTAAAGTCTCGTACCGGGGTTCATTCAACCCTTTCTGCGCGCTGAGCACCGCCGGCAAGGAAAACTCCACCTTTTCCGTTGCGCCTTCGATTTCGCGCTGAGCCGTACCATCATGACCGTTCCATTCCAGTTTCGTGACGGAACTTACCTGAGGAAGACCCATCATCGCCGCCACCATCCCAGGGACCTGAGAATTGTCGGCCCCGATGGACTGTTTTCCAAATAAAAGCAAGTCGTACTCCTGATATTGTGTCTTCAACGCCTGCGTGATGATTCGGGCGATCCTTAATCCGTCATATTTTTCAGGAGAGTCGTCTTTAATAAGAACCGCCTCATCCACACCCATCGCCAGGGCTTTCTTCAAAACGGCAGTTGTCTCTTCCGGCCCTATGGAAAAAGCCGTCACTTTCCCTCCCTGTGCTTCTTTAATCTGGAGGGCTTCTTCAACAGCAAATTCATCATAAGGATTGAGGACAAAATTCAAGTCACCATCCTCGATCCGGTTTTCATTCCGGTTGATGCGGATCTTGGATTCCGAATCAGGAACTCTTTTGACAAAAACATAAATATTCACCTCAAACCTCCTCTTTAGTCTGATTCTACGGACTTATTCACAAAAAAACGGCAGAGTCCGCCTTGCCTCTGCGGCAACTGCGGCCCATTCATCATACAAACTTATGTTCTTTTGAAATGATATAAAAGGCAGGGGAAAAGGTCAAATATACGAAAAGATTTATGGATCGAAGCGTTTCAAAACCAGGCTGCCGTTGGTCCCGCCAAAACCAAAAGAGTTGGAAAGAGCATAGACAATTTCCGCCGGACGCATTTTATTCGGCACATAATCCAGGTCGCATTCCGGATCCGGTGTTTCGTAATTGATGGTGGGGGGAATAATTTGATTCTTTAAAGCCAGCGCCGTGATCCCTGTTTCCAGCCCGCCGGCGGCACCCAAAAGATGGCCGCTCATGGATTTTGTCGAATTCACAGCCAGCTTCGAAGCATGCTCTTGAAATACCCGTTTTATGGCCATTGTCTCAATCTTATCATTCCAGGGTGTGGATGTCCCGTGGGCATTGATATACTGTACTTGCTGCGGAGTCAGCCGGGCATCTTCCAGGGCCTTTTTCATCACCAGAAAAGCACCGTCTCCGTTCGGATTTGGAGCTGAAACATGGTAGGCATCGCCGTTGAAAGCATAACCGGCGATTTCCGCATATATAAAAGCGTTCCGCCGCAGAGCAGATTCAAGCTCTTCTAAAAGAAGAATTCCAGCCCCTTCACTGACCACGAAACCATCCCGCTCTTTATCGAAAGGCCGGGAGGCTTTGTCCGGAGCCTCGTTCCTGGTGGACAAGGCCCGCATGGCACAGAAACCGGCAACTCCCAGGGGCGTGATGGGAGCTTCCGCACCCCCGGCCAGCATTCTATCCGCATCCCCCCGGCTGATCAGACGGTAGGAGTCGCCAATAGAATGCGTCCCTGTGGTGCAGGCGGTGGCATTCGCCATATTAGGGCCGCTCGACTTGGTGCGGATGGAGATTTGACCGGAGGCTTCGTTGATAATGGTGGATACCAGAAAAAAAGGCGAGACTCTTCCCGGCCCTTTCCGGATCAATGTTTTCAGCGTATCTTCGATCGACCCGATTCCTCCTATTCCTGAGCCGACATAGACTCCGGTGCGGCCGCCTTCCAGCAGGGTCCGGTCAATTCCCGCATCCTGGACCGCCAGCTCAGCCGCGGCTACGGCATACTGAATAAACGGATCCATTTTCCGGGCTTCTTTTTTATCAATGAAATTCACCACATCGAAATTCTGAATTTCACCGGCGATTTTGCTGGAAAACCCCTCTGTGTCAAAACGGGAAATCAGACCGATTCCCGATTCCCCGTTTTGAACGGCATTCCAGTTGGCTTCAGCTCCAACGCCCAAAGGGGAAACCAGACCGATCCCGGTTATCACAACCCGGCGCTGTTCACACGTTCTCACTGGATTTTCAGATTGAATCATCTGTTAAATGGAGTTGAATTCAGCTTATATGCTCCAAGACATAATCCATGGCTTTTCCCACGGTGGTTAACTTTTCCGCCTCTTCGTCGGGGATATCCAGATCAAATTCATCTTCCAAGGCCATAACTAATTCCACCGTGTCCAAAGAATCCGCTCCAAGGTCATCAATAAAAGACGCTGCTTCGGTAACCTGATCTTCGTTGATACTCAATTTGTCCGAAACAATGGTTTTGATTTTTTCCAGAAGCTCTTCTCTCTCCATCCTTTCCTCCTGTTAAATTTATTATCAAATCACTCACATGTGCATTCCGCCGTTGACTCCCACAACCTGCCCGGTGATATATGCCGCTTCATCCGATAAAAGAAACTTGATCGCGGCCGCCGCTTCCTCCGGCCGGCCGAATCTTTTCATGGGAATAAGCTGAACAAAACTGTCCTTGACGGATTCCGGTAGATTCTTTGTCATATCCGTGGCGATATACCCGGGAGCCACCGCATTCACGGTGATCCCCCTCGAAGCCACTTCCCGGGCCAGGGATTTAGTGAATCCGATCACCCCCGCTTTAGAGGCGGAATAGTTTGTTTGGCCGGCGTTTCCCATCTGCCCCACCACCGAAGCCACATTGACTATCCTCCCATACCGGTTCCCTGCCAGATGACGGATCACCGCTTTAGTCAAATTGAAAACGCCCTTTAAATTCACGCTCAGAACCGCATCCCAATCCTCTTCTTTCATTCGCATCAACAAAGCGTCACGGGTGATCCCGGCATTATTAACCAGACCGTGTATAGTTTTATGATGGTTGAGCATATGTTTCAGCGCATCCATCACCTTATCCATTTTGGAAACATCGGCTTCATAAGCGGCCGCTTTGCCGCCTTGCCCGCAGATCTCACCGGCAACCGCATCCAGTTTTTCCTTTTGAATGTCCAAAAGAAGAATTTCCGCATCCAGCCGCGCCAGTTCCAAGGCAACGGCCTTGCCGATGCCCTGGGACGCCCCGGTGACAATAAACCTTTTCCCATTAAAATTCATCAGGCTCTCGCTCCATGTAAGGCTCCTGCGGTCCGCTCAAGTCTTTTTCTTATGTTTTCCTGGACTTTCCCTTTCACATAATCCTGCGCCAGGCGGATGGCGTTTTTAACAGCCACTGGATTCGACCGGCCGTGGCCCACGATGCAGACCCCGTCAATACCCAAAAGATGGGCACCGCCGTATTCAGAATAATCCACCTTCTTATATAATTTTTTCAAATGGCGTTTCATCAGTAAAAATCCGAGCTTGGCGAAAATATTTTTCATGATCTCGTTTTTCGCCATATTCGCAAATGTGTCAATAACACCTTCGCTGGTTTTCAATGCGATGTTCCCTGTAAATCCATCTGTGACAATGACATCCGCTTTTCCGGAATAAATATCCTTCCCTTCAATATTTCCAATGAAATTTATATCCGACGCCGACAGACGTTCATAGACATCCTTGGTCAGCTCATTGCCTTTGGTGTTTTCCTCCCCGATGCTCATCAGCGCGACGCGGGGGTTTTCAATTCCCAACGCGCTTTGCATAAAAATCTCCCCCATAATCGCGAACTGCTCCAGATTTTCAGGCGAGCAGTTGACGTTAGCGCCCACATCGGTGAGAAGAGTCAATCCCTTCAGAGTAGGGACGAGCAGGGCCAAGGAAGGACGCTCCACTCCTTCAAGCGCTCCCAGGACTTGTTTTGATATGTAGACAACCGCCCCGGTGTTTCCCATGCTGACGAAAGCGTCGGCCTTCTTTTCTTTGACCAGCTGGGTCCCGACCAGGATGGATGATCTTTTCTTCCTGCGGAATGACAAAAGCCCTTCGCTCATGCCGATGCTTTCAGTGGCATTAACGATTTTGATCCGGGCTGCGCTCTGGTCCTGCGCTGAAAGTTCCTTTTGGATAAGCTCCTCCGACCCCACCAATAAAATGTCAATGTCGAATTCACGAGCGGCGCTCAAGGCTCCCGCAACAGACACAACAGGGCCGAAATCCCCCCCCATGGCATCGACCGCGATCCTCATTATTTCTCCCTTAAATCAGTCTTCCGCACCCTCGATAACCTGGCGTCCCTTGTAATGCCCGCATTCGGGGCAGGCCCGGTGGGGAAGTTTGGGATGGCCGCAATTGGAACACAAAGACAGAGAAGGAACGCCGATAGCATGGTGAGCCCGTTTTTTGTTTTTTCTTGAATGTGAGTGTCTTCTTTTTGGATTAGCCATTTTCTCTTTTATCTTTCAAAAAATTTTTTAATTTATCCAGCCTGGGGTCGGTTTGATCGACGGCACAGCTGCAGTGTCCTTCATCCACAACTTGTCCGCAAACGGGGCAAATCCCCCGGCAGTCTTTTGAACAAAGCGGGCGGACAGGGAAAGTCAAGTTCAATTGCTCAAGGACAACGTCTTTCAAATCGATTTCACGGCTGTAATAAAAAAGCTTATTTAAATCTTCATCTTCCAGTTGTTCCTTGATCTCTTCCAATTCTTCCGGCAGGTAAACCAGATTGAACGCCGAATCCACATGAAACTCATAGGATGAAAGGCACCGGCAGCAGATAAAACTGATCCGGGTTTGAATGCGGCCTTTAATCAAGAGCTCTTCGCCCAGCCGCCTCGCCGAAACTTCAGCCTGCACCGGTTCAATCAAAACAGCGTCCTCTTCCACCAGCTCGGAATTGAAGAATTCAAAGTCTTTTCTGATGTCCAAACCATCTTCCGGCAATCTGTCGATATTTATAATCATTGGCATTCTCTGTTTTTTGTCTCTCCTGATTTATTCATAAAAAATTGCGGTAAAGGCGCCCCGCACCTGCGGCAGTCCCGGGCTGCTCATTACCCAGGCCTCTAAAAGCCTCAAAAAAGTCACTCTATTATAACATTTTGCTTTCCTTTGTCAATGAAAGGTGCGGCCGGATGAGCCTCTCCAAAACCGTGACAATTATAAGGAATGAGAAAGAGACAGATGATGGATTGACGGCCCGTTTGGAGACTGAGCGGGCACGGCACCTCTCCGCGGGAAAGGAAAGCGAAGCCGGAAGCGGAGAGGATTTCCCCGCCGGGGAAAACTCATGCAAAGAAGGGGGATCCGGCCGCGCCGGAAAGAAGCTGTTTTCTCCAGCGCAGATCGGTTATAATGTGACGGCAGGAAATAAACATGCCGGGAAAAAAACTCATTTTCATCGACGGCAATTCTCTGCTGTACCGTTCGTATTATGCCATTCGGAATTTAACCAATTCCCGGGGGTTTCCCACCAATGCCATTTTCGGCTTCCTGTCGACCCTGCGAAAAATATTGAAAGAAGAAAATCCTCATTACCTGGGGATTGTCTTTGACTCGCGGGGACCGACGGCCCGGCACGAATTGTTCGAGGATTATAAAGCCCACCGCAAGCCCATGCCGGAAGACCTGGTGCCGCAGATCCCCAAGCTGAAACAAATTCTCCAGGCTATGAACATCCCCTTATACCAAAAAACCGGATATGAAGGTGATGATCTATTGGGCACCTTATCCCGAAAAGCCGCCGAACATAATATCCATTCGGTCATTTTGACCAATGATAAAGACCTTTATCAGCTGGCGGACCAAAACATCTCCGTTTATCATGTCGCCAAAGATAAACATCTCAATGAAGCCGACATAAAAGAAGAATTCGGCGTGGAACCCCGTCAGGTTAAAGACGTGCTGGCTCTTTGGGGTGATCCCTCGGATAATATCCCCGGAATCCAGGGGATTGGAGAGAAAACCGCAAAGAAACTGATCCAAACCTTCGGCTCTTTGGACGCCTTGCTTGAAAATTTGGATGCCGTCAAAAACATCCGGGTGAAAAAAAACATCCGTCAGCAGAAAGACCGGTTGGCATTAAGCCGGAAACTTGCAGAAATCTCCCGTGATCTTCCCCTGGATTTCCATTTGAAAGATTTTGAAATAACCGATCCTGATTATGATAAGCTTTTGCCTCTTTTGCAGGAACTGGATTTCACTTCTCTTTTATCCCAATACCTGCAGGAAAAAGGGAACGGCCAAAAAACAAAGTGCCGTCTTATTCTTGAGGAAAAGGAATTGGACCGGCTGATAACCAAGATCAAACAAGCCGGACGGGTTTCCGTCGATACGGAGACAGACAGCCTTTTCCCCACCCGCGCCCGGCTTATCGGCATGTCTTTCGCCGTTAAACCTCATTCCGCTTGGTACCTTCCCCTGCGTCATGACTATCTGGGGGCTCCCCGGCAAATTCCGGTGGAGACCGCCTTGTCGCGTTTGAAGCCGGTGCTTGCCGATCCGGAAATAAAGAAAATCGGGCAAAACATAAAATATGATGTCATTGTTACAAGACGGGAAAACATTCCGCTGAACGGTATCGAACTCGATTCCATGGTGCTCTCCTATCTGGCCGATCCCAACCGGGGCAAACACAATCTGGATTCCCTGGCGGTGGAGCTATTAAATGTCACCCCCACATCCTTCGCGGAAATCACGGGAAAAGGAAAAAACGCGCGGACGATGAATGCCGTAGATATCGAAGAAGCGGGACCCTATGCCTGTGAGGACGCTGATCTTGCCCTTCAATTGAGCGAGCGGCTATGGCCCCGTATCCAAAAGAAAAACCTGGCATCCCTTTACCATGACATCGAAAAACCCTTGATCGGCGTTCTGGCGGATATGGAAATTTGGGGGATAAAAATCGATCCTGATTCCATGAACCGCTTGTCCCGGGAGCTTGAGCAAGACATGAAAACACTTGAGGGTAAAATTTATGACCTGGCCCAGGAAGAATTCAACATCAATTCTCCACGCCAATTATCCCGGATTCTTTTTGAAAAATTAAAGCTGCCCCCCTCAAAAAAAACCAAAAAAACCGGAGGCTACTCCACTGGGTTCAGCGTGCTGAATGAACTGGCGGGATCCAGCTCTATCGCCCGCTTCACCCTTGAATACCGCCGGCTCGCCAAACTCAAATCCAGCTACGCGGATACGCTTCCCGTTCTGATCAACCCGGAGACAGGCCGTATTCACACCTCATACAATCAGACTGTTGCCGCCACAGGACGGTTATCCAGCAGTGATCCCAACCTCCAAAACATCCCAACCCGGGGAGAATGGGGCCGCCGTTTCCGATCGGCCTTTATTCCGGAAAAGGGGAATCTGTTTCTCTGCGCCGATTATTCCCAAATTGAACTCCGCATTCTGGCTCATTTATCCGGGGACCCCCGGCTGATGGAAACCTTTCAGCAGGACCGGGACATCCACCGCGAAACAGCCCTTCACGTTTTTGGAGATGAATCGCTCCTTTCCCCTGAAGAAATCCGCCGGCGGGCTAAAATAATCAATTTCAGCATTATTTACGGCACCTCGGCTTTTTCCCTGGCCAAAGAGCTGGAAACCAGTCCCGGTGAAGCTCAAAATTTTATCTCCCGCTATTTTGAAAAACATCCCGCCGTGCGGAATTATTTGGACCTATGTGTGGAGTCCGCCCGCGAAAAAGGATACTCCGAAACCTTGATGGGCCGGCGCCGGGAGATTCCTGAATTGAAGCAGTCCAACAAAATGGTCCAGGAGGCCGGACGCAGAATCGCCCTTAACACCCCTATTCAAGGCGCGGCCGCCGACCTCATAAAAATGGCCATGATTCAAA
Source organism: Candidatus Aminicenantota bacterium (assembly GCA_046483285.1). GTDB lineage: Bacteria > Acidobacteriota > Aminicenantia > Aminicenantales > Aminicenantaceae > CAYRTV01. Next base: position 22,914 of record JAWODN010000003.1, read on the forward strand.
TTTGGAAAGACATCCAATCCCGCGGTTTCTCCACCCGCATGGTGCTGCAGGTTCATGACGAACTGGTGTTTGAAGTTCCGGACAATGAAAAAGAATTGATGGAATCCCTGGTGAGGGAGCGGATGGAAAACGTTTTCGCCTTGAACGTGCCGCTCAAAGTTCATCTGGGCTGGGGAATCAACTGGTGGGAAGCAAAATAAACGGTTCCGGTTTGGCCGGAAGATGCCTGCAGGGATTCTTCGCTGCTATGCGCCTCAGAATGATACATCCGGCCATTTCCCGGAACACCATTCAAATAGAGAAGACCCATCACAGGGATTTTTGATAGACCCGGAAACGCTTATATATTTCACCGCCCATGCGCTCCATTTCAGCCCGCACCTTGACGTTGGTTTCCATTTCATGATGGGTATCCAGGACTTCCATGCCGGCTTCCTGTGCGCTTTTCAACATATCCACACCCATGAGAACATCCAGCCCCCTGCCCCGGAATGGTTCTTTAACCGCGCCCAAGAGCAAATCCAGCTGCTTGGTTTTTTTTGACTCCCGCAGGATCTTGAATATTCCGAATGGAAAAAGCCGGCCGCGGGCTTTGCGGATTCCTTCCGCCAGATTGGGCATTCCCACGATAAACGCCACCGGCTCGTTTTGATGCTCAACCACTTTCACAAAACGGGGGTCCAGCAGAGGCAGATACCTTTTAGCCAGCGCCGCCATTTCCTCTTCCTCCAGGGGAACAAATCCATAAATCCGGCTTCCCGCGTAACTCTCGTTCATTAAATGCAGAACCGGTTTGATCCATGGTTTCAATTGCTTTTTTTTGGTGAATTCCAGAATCTTGAATTTTCCTTTCCGCTTGACCCTCTCAAAAATCTTTAAATAAAATTCTGGCAATTTCTCCGGAACCTCGATTTTATAAACCACATAATCAATGTCCTTGACATACCCCATTTTCTCTATTTTTCCCGGCATCCATTCAAAATTGTAATAGTCGGGAATGGTGACGGGACTGCTGAATCCCTCTATTAAGAAACCTTCCGGGTCCTGGTCGGAGAAACCATACGGACCGACGATGCGGTTCATCCCTTTTTCCCGGGCCCAATTTTCCACCCGGGTTAATAATGCCTGGATCACCTCATCATCCTCCCGCGTTTCCAAGTATGCAAACCGGGCTGTTTTATTCCCGCTGAATTCATTGTAGCGCCGGTTTATGATCCCCATGACCCGGCCCGCGGCTTTTTTCCCGCGGTAAGCCAAAAGCATTATGGTATCACTGTATGAAAAGGCCCGGTTTTTGCCGGGATTAAAATAATTCCGCTCATCCATATAAATAGGCGGGACCCAGCCTGGGCGGCCGGCATGAATCTTCTCGGGAAGATAGATAAAAGTCTTTCGGTCTTTCCTGCCCTGAACTTCCTTGACGGTCAAGCTCATTCTTGTCTTTCTTCCTTTTTGCCCGCCCAGTCTGACCTGTTGATTCGCCTGGTCTATATCTTAGAAAATGACAGCTCCGCTGTCATCCTGAGGCCTGCGAAGCAGGCCGTGAGGATCTTATTCGGCTTCGTTAGATAAGCCGGTTCCGACTCATTAGCCGAGGCACTCTAAGGTTCCCGCCGCTTCGCTCCCCGGGACGACATGCCGCTTTGTCATTGCGAGGCTTGCGCCCGCAAGCCGTAGCAATCCCTTCCTGCCTCGTGAAAGCAGAACCCACCGCCCATACGAGGCAGTCTGTCATTCCGAGGCACGGCGTGTCTCGGAATGACAGACTCAAAAGTGCTCCGCTCCGGGAATGACATTGAAATCATTTTCATGGTTCGTGGTGTATTATACACATGATTAATTCATAAAAAAATGGTGATGTTTTTGTAATCTTTTTCTTATCAGCGATATTCATCATTCCTATTGAATACGCCATCCCTCTCTTTCCCTTAGTCCAGTTTTTATATTACCCGACCCGGCCATAAAAGGCAAAATGAAAAATTAGAAAATAGATGTTGACAACACCACGGTCGAATTAATACACTTTAAAATCACTTTTTATGGACCGTTATCATGATGAAATTAAAGACTTTTCCACACGGTATACATCCGCCGGAACACAAAAATCTGACCAAAGACAAGCCCCTGGAGCCTCTCCCCCCTCCTAAAAAAGTCTTTATCCCCCTTTCCCAGCATTTCGGCAAACCCGCCGAGCCTTTAGTCGAAAAGGGAGACCAAGTCCTTTTAGGCCAAAAAGTGGGCCGGCGCCAAGGTTTGTTTTCGGCTGGCGTTCATTCCAGTGTTTCCGGAAAAGTAACTAAAATTGAAGACCATCCTCATCCCTTGGGGCGACCGGTTCCGACAATCATTATTTCCAACGACGGAGAAGATGCTCCTCATCCTGATCTGAAGGGTGCCGGTGATCCCTTCTCCCTGAAGCCTGAAGAAATTCGTGAGCGGGTCGATGAGGCCGGCATTGTGGGAATGGGCGGCGCCGCTTTTCCCACCGCCGTTAAACTTGCCCCTCCGAAAGACAAGCCAATAGATACAGTCATTATCAACGGCTGTGAATGCGAGCCGGTTTTGTCTTCAGATTATCGTGTGATGCTCGAATTTACTGAGGACGTCCTGAAGGGAGCCGAGCTCATACGCATGGCGGCCGGCGCCGGAAAACTCTATGTTGGAATCGAAGATAACAAAAAAGACCTCTATGATTTATTCCTTGAAAAAAGCCGGGATATTTCCTGTGAGGTCGTTCTTCTGAAAACAAAATATCCCCAAGGGGCGGAAAAAAACCTCATTCAGGCCGCTTTGGGAAGAAAAGTGCCCCGCGGAGGGCTCCCGTTTGATGTCGGCGTGGTGGTCCAAAATGTCGGCACGGCCAAGGCTGTATGGGATGCCGCGGCGAAAGGCACGCCCCTTTACCAACGTGCCGTGACTGTTTCCGGATGGGGAATACAGCAGCCTAAAAACCTTTTGATCCGAATAGGAACTCCGTTTCAACATGCCATTGACCACTGCGGAGGGTTAAAAGAAAGCAGCAACGTGTTGATTATGGGAGGGCCTATGATGGGCCTGGCTCAGTGGACATCCGACGTCCCGGTGATCAAAGGAACTTCCGGCATTCTCGCCTGGGAAGAAAAACAGCTCCCGGCGGAATTCACCTGTATCCGCTGCGGAAGATGCGTGGAATACTGCCCCATGAGACTCGCTCCCACCCAGTTGATGAAATACACCCAATACGATCTGACAGATGAAGCCGAGCAATGGGGGATTATGGACTGCGTGGAATGCGGATGCTGCCAATATTCCTGCCCGGCTCACATTCCCCTGGTGCATTGGATGCGCTTGGGCAAAAATATCATAGCAGGCAAAAAACGTAAAAAGAGTTCTTCATGAGCGATAACACATTCATAATCAAGTCGTCCCCTCATTTTCGTGACCGGGACTCTGTCCCGAAAATTATGTACGCCGTGGTTTTAAGCCTGCTCCCGGCAATAACCGCTTCCTTGTATTTTTTCGGGATCCGTGCCTTGATCATTTATATGGTATGTGTCGCCACCTGCCTGGCGACGGAAGCCTTGTTTTTAAAAGCCCGAAAAAAACCCATGTCCGCCTTGCTGGACGGCTCAGCCGTTATCACCGGCCTGCTGCTCGCCATGACTCTCCCCCCCGGCCTCTCTATGGAATTGGTGGTGATCGGAGCGGTGACCGCCATGGCGTTGGGCAAACAGGTTTTCGGCGGGCTGGGCTACAACATTTTCAATCCCGCCCTGGTGGGGAGAGCGTTTCTTCAAATCGCCTTTCCGGTGGCCATGACCACCTGGTCGCCTCCCGCCACCCTTTCCGTGGACACATCAACCTTTGCCACACCCCTGGGAAATCTCAAGTTTGGAAATGCCATCGCCGAGGGGACCCTCACGCCTCTTAAAGACCTTTTCTGGGGCAACACAGGTGGATGTCTAGGAGAAACCTCTGCGGCCGCCCTGCTTTTGGGGGCCGCTTTCCTGCTGCTTCGAAAGACCATCGACTGGCGCGTCCCCTTGGGCATTATCGGGATTTTATCCGTCTTCACCGGAATCTTCTGGATGGCTGACCCGTCCGGGTACGCATCCCCGCTTTTCCATATTCTTGCGGGCGGCCTGATCATCGGCGCCTTTTATATGGCGACGGATTTGGTGACCTCCCCTTTTGCTCCGGCAGCCACGTGGATCTATGCTTTGGGTACGGGCCTCATGATCGGCCTGATCCGGCTGTTCGGCGGTTTCCCCGAGGGTGTCATGTTTTCTATTTTATTTATGAACACATTTGTCCCCTTGCTGAACCGGTATATCCGGCCTAAGATCCTCGGAGAAAGGAGGGGGCCGTGAGCTTAACCGTCCGGATGATTGCCGTTCTCACCGTTGTGGGATTGATTTCCGGATCATTTCTCGCCGTGGTGGGAATGCTGACGGAAGCACGCATTGAGCAGAACCGGCTGGATGAAATAAACCGGGCGATCACCGAAGTTGTTCCCGGCGCTGTTTCCGGCGAAATTATATTTGAAGGAGAAACGCTGACGGTTTACTCCGGGAAGGACCAGGAAGGACATCAAGCCGGCTACGCCGTTTACACTTCCGGGACAGGTTTCCAGGATATTATCACTTTGATGGTGGGGGTGAACCCCGGCCTCACTAAAATTCACAATTTAACCATTTTGGAACAAACGGAAACACCGGGACTGGGAGCAAAAATCACCTCGGAAAAAGAATTTCTTCGCTACTGGGAAGACCGCAGTGCTGAACAAAAACTGAAACTTCAGCAGCCGGCGGTGGATTCCCCCGAACAACTGGATCCCCATCAAGTCAATACTCTGACCGGGGCCACCATCTCCGCCCAGAAAGTGGTTGATATCGTTAACCGGGCTCTGGAACAAATGAAAACACTTAAACAAACAGGACGCCTGGAAAGCAGGGAATAAAATGGCGAAAAAAAGCATAACAACGGAATATTTAAAAGGACTTTGGGATGAAAATCCGGTTTTCCGTCAACTGCTGGGGCTGTGTCCCACTTTGGCGGTGACCAATGCTCTTATTAACGGAATCGCCATGGGGCTGGCCACCACCTTTGTTCTCATCATGAGCTCATTGGTGGTCTCGTCCATACAAAAGCTTATTCCAAACCAAGTCCGTATCGCCAGCTACATTGTTATCATTGCCTCTTTTGTGACCATCGCCGACCGCTTTTTGGCCGCCTTTTTTCCCCCTATTTCCAAAGCGTTAGGGCCTTATGTCCCCCTCATCGTGGTCAATTGCCTCATCCTCGGCCGGCAGGAAGCCTTCGCTTCCAGGAATTCCGTAGGGCGGGCTCTTATCGATGCGCTGGGAATGGGCACAGGATTCATCCTGGCCCTTATGGTTTTAAGCGCCATCCGGGAAGTTCTTGGAGCCGGCACCCTTCTAGGGGCTCAAGTGATGGGGAGCTGGTTTAAACCCTGGATCATCATGATTCTGCCGGCGGGAGCTTTTATCACTTTGGGAATTCTGCTGGGGCTGGCGATTTTTATCGAGAACAAGACTAAAACCAGGAGAGCGTGATGGATCTGTTTTCCGTATTGATTATGGCCATATTCGTCAACAATCTCGTCCTGTATTATTTCTTGGGCATTTGTCCTTTCCTGGGAGTCAGCAAAAAGATTGATTCGGCCTTTTCCATGGGAATGGCTGTGACTTTTGTCATGACCATCACCGCGGCGGTGTCCTGGATGATCAACCACTGGATTCTTATTCCTTACAATCTGGGTTATCTTCAGATTGTTTCCTTTATTCTTGTTATCGCCTCCCTGGTCCAATTAGTAGAGATGTTCATCCGCAAAATGAGCCCTCCCCTGTATCAGGCTTTGGGTATATATCTGCCTCTCATCACCACCAATTGTGCGATAATGGGGCTGGCTTTGCTGGCCTCCCTCAAGGAATACGACTTTATAACCACGGTGGTATTCGGAATAGGCTCAGGCATAGGATTCACTTTGGCTATTGTCCTGATCGCGGGAGTCCGGGAACAACTGGACATGGCTGACGTGCCTACGCCGCTCAAAGGACCAGGAATCGCGTTAATCGTGGCCGGAATTATGGCTTTAGCCTTCACCGGTTTTTCAGGGATGATGCAATAATGGAAATCTTAATTCCTATAATCACTATGGGCGCCTTAGGGTTCCTTTTTTCTGCCGGATTGGCTTTCGCTTACCAGAAGTTAAAAGTGGAAGAAGACCCCAAGGTGGAGGAAATCGCGGAAATACTTCCCATGGCCAATTGCGGCGCCTGCGGATACTCGGGATGTCACGCTTTTGCCCAGGCTGTGGCGGCCGGCAAAGCCGAACCCTCCGGCTGTCCCGTGGGAGGAGATGACGTTTCAAAGAAAATCGCCGGTGTGCTGGGGGTAGAACCCGCCGAAACCATAAAAAAAACCGCCCGCCTCCATTGCCGCGGCACTGAGCAGGTCGCCGTGTCCCGGGGGCGCTACATCGGCATCACCACCTGCGAAGCCGGCCATTTAATCGGGGGAAACAAGCAGTGCGTGTACGGCTGCATGGGATTCGGCGACTGCGTTAGGTCCTGTCCTTTTGACGCCATTAAAATGGGTCCGGAAGGCCTTCCGGTGGTGGATGAAGAAAAATGCACAGCTTGCGGAAAATGCGTGGAAGCCTGTCCCCGCAATCTGCTGGAGCTTCATCCCTTAACACAGAACATTCTGGTTTTCTGCCGCTCCCACGACCGGGGACCGGCCGCTAAAAAGGCATGCCAAAACGCATGCATCGCATGCGGAATCTGTTCCAAAGCCAGCCCGGAGGCTATCGTGGTGGAGCGCAATCTGGCCATTATTAAGGATTTCAAAAAAATCAAGCCGGACCAAATTGAAAATATAGAAAAATGCCCCACGGGCGCCATCGGCCGGCTGCAAGACGAACATGAAGGATGAAGGAATCGTGATTTCAACACGGGGCGATATGGCCGAAGTGGAAGTGTCCTGCCTGGACGGCTGCCATGATTGCTCCGCCCGAAATTTGTGCGGAGTCGGTGAGGACAAAAAAGGCTCATTGAAAGTCCTCAATCCCGTGGGGGCCGCCGCCGGAGATAAAGTCGGTATTGACATCCCTGAAACCGCTTACAGCCGCAATTTAATCCTGCTGTTCGGGGGATTGCTCTCCGGCGCAGTTGCGGGCGCTTTTGCAGGATATCTGCTGACTCCTCTCACCGCCCTGACTTCCGATATCACCTCTCTTCTGGGTCTGTTCGCTGGAGGGGGAGCCGCCGGCTGGATGCTTTTCCGGCGTCTCCGCCGCAACTCACACCGGTTGTATCCCGTTATCACCGGCGTCATTCCCCAAAAAGGAGAATCAAATGGATAGAAGAAATTTTTTGCAGGCCGTATTGACTGCGCCACTGATAATCCCCTATATTCAAGCTTCGCAAGGGCACGCCCCTGAACATGAATTGACTTTAATTTCCGATAATCCTCAGCACTGGCTTGACTTTATCCTCACCGAAATCAGCCCCCTGCCGAAGAAGGGACCTTTCGTTTTTTTGAATTCGCATCCTCTGCATGACCAAATTCAAAACCACCTTCGCCTAAAAGGCTGGAGCCGGACCGGCGCGGCCTCCCGTGCTGACCTCTGTATTTCCGGAAGCCGGCTCCAAAAGCCCGCCCCATCTTCATTCACTCTGGTTGAAAACGGCCGCATCCGTGACATTCGCACGGGCCGCCTTTATTCATTATGGCAAACCATACAGCGGGAATCGCCTTCCCGCCAACTGACCGCCGTTTCTTTTAATCCAAAAAACGGAGGCAGCGGCGATTCGGCCGTGATCACCCATTATGGACGCAAAATCGCGGTTTTGCCGTTGAGTCAAAACGTCACACAATCTTTCCCGGCAGGTTCCGGGCAGATCACAGTGAAAGTGGAAGAAGGAAAGGCCTGGGTGGTGGATTCCTCATGCCGCCGTAAAATCTGCACGCATGCCTCTCCCGTTTGTCTGGCGGGAGAACGCATTATCTGCGCCCCCAACCGGTTCCTTCTTGAAATAGAAGGGCGGGGAGGGCTGGATACCGTGATCGGCTGACCCGGTCTCCCCAACAGACTCAAAGCTCTTTAATATAAATATTCCGGAAATAAACCGGCGAACGGCTGTCATGGTTCTGAAGACCGATATATCCTCCGCGGGCAAAATCCTGAACCTTTCCGCCTGGTTCCGCCTCCCAATCCAGAATCATGATGTCATTCAACTCAACGAGAAGATGTCCGCCCTGAAAAGTGATTTTAAAATGATTCCATTCTCCCGCCGGTTTAAACGCGTCTTTCTCCGGCGCCTTAACATCATACACCGCTCCGGTTTTATGTTTCCCTTCCCCGGCATGATAAATTTGGATCTCAAAAGTATGATAGATGTAATCGTTGCTCACCGGGATATCCGGAACGCGAATGAAAATTCCTGAATTGGTGTCCTCTTTTTCGCTCACAAAGTCGACTGCCAGCACAAAATCACGAAACGTTTTGCGGCTGAACCAAAACAGGCCCATCCCGCCTTGAGACTTCAGGACGCCGGTTTCCGGGTCAAGGAGGAAATAGCCGGGGCCGTAATGATTCCAGCCGTGCTTATGATACCTGCCTCCGCTTTTATCCAAAAGACGCTGATACCCGGAATAATAAGTGATGCTTTCCAGGTAAGCCAGCCCTTCCTTAATGGGAGGGATGGGATTGTCGGCGGCCGCCGGGTCTTCATGCTCAATGGCCAAAACTCCGTCATAATCCTGAAAAGTCAATTCCGCCAGAATATCATGGATGTCGGCTTCTCCCCGGCCAAACGGGACATCCCCCGCATCTTTGGTCCCGAATTGATTGAGGTCTTTCAAATGGACGCTGCGGATCCTTCCTTCCAGCATCCGCAACGCTTCCACAGGCCGGACGCCTGAACGCATCCAGTGCCCCGTATCGGCACAAACCCCTATCCGCGGGTCCAATCCTTCGATGTGCTCCATAACGGTTTCGGGACGGGCGTACTTGCTCGGTTCGGGATGGTTGTGAACCGCAATGTGAATGTTCGTCTCTTTCACCATTTCCTCTAACAGGGAAAAGTCGTCAAACGCCGGCTCCGTCACAATGGTGCGGATTCCCATTTTTTTGGCGAAATCAAAAACATTCCGCATGCTTTCTTCATTGTTGTCAAATGCGACGACCCCGTAATTGATGAGCTGAATTCCCGTCTGCTTCAATCTTTCTTTAACCTGCTCAATAAATTGTTCATTGAGATTGTGATCAAACTTGACTTCGGGATGCTCCGGGCTTAACGGCTGACCCGGATACGCTTCCAAATAAGAAATCCCCAACTCCCTCACTTTCTCCAGGGTTTCCATGAACGTGAATCTGCGGAAGGTCCAGCTCTGCACAGCCAGGGGAAAATCATGTATTCTGATTTCTTCATAGGCCGGCCGCTCCCGCACGGGAAAAACCGGGTCCCCGGCATCCGCCTCCGGAACAAGACTCTCGTCCGTTCCGCTGCAGAAAACCATCCAGAAAAGGAAAAAAACGAGCACCCATCCGGGGCCTATTCCTTTATTTTTTCTCATGACGCCTCCTCTTTTCACCTCTTGGATCCCATTTCCCCCTTGCCACCGCAGGAATAAAATCATCCAACCCCTCGGGAGGAAAATCCAGGGTTTTTTGCTGCTCCGCGCTCATATAAGCCGTCATAAGCATCCTGGTGACTTCCAAACCGTCATCAAAATTTTCCTCCGGACGAATCCCGTCCAGGAAGCATTCAACCATATGCCGGTTTTCCGCTGTGTACCCATACTCGATTTCCTCACTGCCGATCACCGGCATCAATCCAATTTCCGCATTTTGTTTTTCAACCAGGTCTTCTCCTTGTTCGCCCCGGACATTCCGGCTGAAAAAAAGCTGCAAATCAGAATCCAGGGAGTTGACGGAGAGTGAATATTCCGGTCCTAAAACCTCCATGCTCAAACGCAATCCGGCACCCACATAGCACCAGCTGGTGGTGGTTTCAACCACCAGAGTTTCACCTTTTTCACCTTGATACTCGATCAATGCCCGGGCAAAATCTTCTGCGGGGCGTTCCCGGTAGTTGGTTTTTCCTCCGCTTGTTTCTGATAGAATCCGGGCATAGTGCGGCTGGCTCCACTTCAAACAATCGGCATAGGCGGTGATTTTGACGGGCCGGATCACATTGCGGTCCGCTCCGGGCGGGGTCAACATAAAACGGGCTTCCTCCACGGAATGACACATCATATCATTGATCACTCCGCCCCCCTGGAGGCTTCCTTCCCAAAACCAGGGACGATGGGGGCCGCCATGCTCTTCCGCCGCTCTGGCCAAATAAGGCCGCCCTGTGGTGGCCGCGCCCCGCGCCCAGAGAATCTCTTTCCCCCGAACCACACTGGGAGAAAAAACCTGATTTTCAAGATAGCCATCCAAAAGCCCCGCTTTTTTTATCAGATCCTTCATTTTTTGGGCTTCCCGCACGTTTCGTCCTAATGGCTTCTCGCAGGCAATGGCTTTCAAAGACCCCTTCCCCGTCTCAAGGGCCGATAAAATCTCCTCCATATGCGCCAGCCGGGAAAAGTTTGGCGAACAAATCCAAATGGCATCAATCTCCGGAGCGGCCACCATATCCGTAACCGTAGGATAAACCCGGGCGTTTCCCACCCGCAGCTTTTTAGCCAAGGCCGCCGCTTCCCGGGCCTTTTCCTCCGTCCGGCTGGTTATTCCCAAGATATCAGCGTGCCGGACCCCCGCCCATGAACGAATGTGAAACCGGGTAATGAATCCGGCGCCGATGAATCCGACCCCCAGTCGTTTTTCCTTCATTCCGACTCCTTTTCCGCATTGATTTGCACCGGCTTTTTCCGCTCCTTAAACAAAAGCATAAACGCCGCCGCGCATAAAATCGTCAACACGGTTGGAATAATAAAAACTTTCCGCCAGTCCGTTCCCAACGGCCCGGTGAAAACAGTCTGAATCCATCCCACAAAAAGACTTCCTAAAAAATTTCCCAATCCCAGCGTGACAATAGCGATCATGCTTTGGGCAGAAGCCCGAATATCCGGAGGAGAAACCTTGTCAATGTAAATAAAGGCCGCTGTGAAAAAGAAAACATAACAAAATCCATGCAGGGAAAGGGATGCGATCACCAGCCAGACCGGTTGAGCGATGACAAAGATAATATAACGGGCCGGCCATGCCAGAACCCCGATAATCATGGTTTTCTTGATTCCGAATTTAGGTAAAAAATATGGCAGCAGCAGCGCCATCACGAAGATTTCCGCCGCTTGGGCGATAACCATAACTCCGGAAACCATTGCCCGGTCCACGCCGATGGTATGGGACGTCAAAAAAGGAGCCGTCAGAATATAATAAAATTGAAGTTCAGTGGCCACAATGAATGCTATTCCCACAAAGACAGCCAGATTTTTATCCTTCAGCATTTTAATGGCTTCCAAAAAAGCCCACGGCTTTTTTGATTTTTTCCTGGCCGGCGTGTGAGGCAGACTGAAAGCCTGAATGCCCATGATCAAAGAGAAAACCCCGGCAAGCATAAGAGTATCGCCCCGCAATACCTGGATTTCCAGGCTTTCGCCGAACATGCGCCAGCCCGCCAGCACCAATCCCGCTGCGATCCAGCCGAAGGTTCCCCAGACACGGACGATTCCAAATTCCTTCTCGGAATCCTTAAGGTTGATAAAAGCGATGGAATTGGTCAGGGCTAAGGTGGGAGCATATAAAATGGAATATATCAGCATCAGCCAAAGCAGGAGGGAGTACTGGGTGACAAACGACATAACTATCAATAAAAATCCTCCCATAAGCTGAAGGAACGCGATCACTTTCTGCGTGGGAAAATACCGGTCGGCGGCTTGCCCGCCGATAAAAGGAGAAATAATTGTCGCTAACGGAAGAAGGGCATAGATAATTCCAACTTCCGCGCCAGAGAAACCGAGCTTGGTGATCAGATACTCGGAAAGCACCGGAGCCCATGAACCCCAGATCGCATACTGAAGAAACATCATAGCGCTCAAGCGCACTTTATCGCTCATGTTTATTCTCCTCTTCTCCGCCCCGGATCCCTTTTTCTGTCATAACGTCAATCGCCCCAAAAATATAAAAAAACATCCTGGCTGTCAATAAAACCTGAATTATTTGCGGGCCGGGATGGCCGCGGATTTCGGATGGCCTTTTTTAACCTTCCCGCACCCCGGCTCCGCCTGGTCAGAGATTGACTTTTTTTTAGATTTTTCTCAAAATGTGTGTTCAAGATTTTCCAAAATGAACCCTCGGTTAAAATTTTCAATGCGCCGTTACTTAAATAAACAACTTTTTTTTCTAATCGGATGTTCCGTTCTTCTCTTATCCTCAGGCTGCAGACAGGATGCCGTATGGAAGAAGAAATCATTCCTGTTTTTTGATACGGTGTGTCAAATTCATTTGAATTGCGCGGAGCCTGAGTTCAAAAAGGCGGAACAGACGGTTGAGCGGATCTTCACAAAAATTGAAAATATTTTTTCTCCCCCTTTCACCGACCACACTGCCCCCGAAGTTTTGGAATTATTCCAGATCGCCCGTGAAATATACCAGCATTCCAACGGCAGTTTTGATATCACAGTTGCTCCTCTTTCTGAAGCCTGGGGATTTCACAGCGGAGAACACATGGTTCCCCCCCCGGAAACAATCAAAGCAAGTCTTGACTATGTCGGCCTGGATAAAATTCAAATCAAAAATGAATCTCTTAAGGTGCCGGAGAAAACCAGGTTGGATTGGGGAGGAATCGCCAAGGGCTGGGGAATTGATCTGGCCTACCGGGAATTAAAAAAAATGAATATACCCAGCGGATTCATCAATGCCGGAGGAGATCTTTACTGCTGGGGCCGCAATCCGGAGCAAAAGAACTGGCAAGTGGGTGTTATGCACCCCAGACAAAAGGGATTTATGGGTGTTTTATCAATCACGGATACAGCCGCAGCCACAGCCGGAGATTATCAGAGATATTTCATTAAGGACGGAATACGGTATCACCACATCTTCGACCCCTCCACCGGGCGCCCGGCCCGGGGGAAAAAAAGCGTGACAGTCATAGGCCCCCAAACCGCAGTGTGCGACGGCCTGGCCACGGCGCTTTTTGTTTCTCAGAACCCCGAAAAAATTCTTTCCCGTTTTCCCGAATATGGAGCGATCGTTGTTTTAGATAATGGAGATTTAATAAGAATGGGCCGTCCGTACCGGTTCCAGCCTCGAAAATAGAAGCGGATTTGTCTCCACATCTAAAATTTCATCGGCATCAGCACATATTTATATTCGTCTCCGCTTTCCTCATCTTCAGGAAATATCAGCACGGCACTGTTTTCATCCTTCATTAAAAACTGGACTTTTTCCGTTCTGGCTGTGGCTAGAAAATCAATCAGATACGCCGCGTTGAATCCTATTTCCAATTCAGCCCCGTCATAATCCGCATCCACCTGGTCGCTGGCTTCCCCTAATTCCGGGTTGGAGGAAAAGAGTTCAACCGCATTCTTTTTTAAGTTGAACTTTATTCCTTTCGATCTTTCAGTGGAAAGCAAGGACACCCGGCGGATGGCATCGGTTATCTCTTCTTTGTTGAACACAGCCAAACTTTGGTTATCTTTGGGAATCACGGCGTCATAATTAGGGAACTTTCCTTCAATGATTCGGGAAATAAGCGTTCTTTCTCCAACCTGAAAAAAAAGATTGTTCTCATCTAAATCAAATTGCACCGACGTATCTTCCAATTTCCTTAATTCTCCCAGCGTTTTTTTAGAAACAATCCCGCGTATTTCTCCTTCGACGTTCATTTCTGAAAAATTTTTCTTGGAATAGGCTAAACGGTGCCCATCCGTGCTGACCATTTTGATTTCATCTCCGCTTAGGATCATAAGGGCCCCGTTGAGATAATATCTTTGCTCCTGAGTGATGGCACAAAAGACTTGATCTATCATTTCCTGAAAAGCCCCAAGAGGAAAAACGATGTTTTTCTTAAACCTTGGTTCCGGAACCTGAGGATAATCTTCTTTATGCATACACACAACTTTAAAATGGCTGGCGCCGGAATTGATTTCCATCATTTTCTCGCCTTGCTGAGAAAAAAGAATCGGCTTGCCTTCCGGCAAGGAGCGGACTATTTCAAAAATTTTTTTTCCCGATATGGTTATAGCCCCGGGATCCTTCGTATCCGCGGAAAAATGAGTTTTCATCCCGACTTCCAAATCGGTTCCGATCATTTCAACCCCTTTTTCCGATGCGTTTATTAAAATGTTCGCCAGAATAGGCATTGTATTTCTTTTTTCCACAATTCCTTGAAGAAGCTGTAATTCCCGAAACACCTCTTTTTTTTCAGCCGAAAATTTCATTTTTCCACCTTTCCATAGGCCTTCTTTATTCTTATTAAAATATTAATTAAAGATTAAGTAATAATAAGAAGAATTGCAAATAAAATGTGTATAAAGGACATAAGTTATTTTATATCTAGTGCATATAATTTATAATTTTGTTGATTTTTCTGTTGAATTCAAGATTGGTTTTTCTTAATTTTTCAATTTTCTGGATACTGTGAATTACGGTGGTGTGGTGCTTACCGTTGAATTTCTTCCCGATTTCAGGAAGGGATGAGTGGGTCAATTCTTTGGATAAATACATAGCCACTTGACGGGGAAATACAAATTTAGGGGAATTGTTCCTGCTTTTTAATTGAGATAATTTAATTTTAAATTCATAGCATATAACTTTTTGAATTTTTTCCACAGTGATAACGGACGCTGTGGAGTCCAGCAGGGTTTTAAGTGCCTCCTTAGCAAGATCAAGGTCGATGGATTCACCCCGAAGCGAGGCATAAGCAATGACGCGGCGTAAGAATCCTTCCAGTTCCCGAATATTGGAATGAACTTTATCCGCGATGAATAAAGCAACGCTTTCAGGAAGAATCACTCCTTCCATTTCAGATTTCTTTTTCAGTATGGCGATACGGGTTTCAATATCCGGAGGCTTTAAATCAGCGATCAGGCCCCACTCAAAACGGGAGGAAAACCTTTCTTCGAGATTAGGAATTTCTTTAGGAGGGCAGTCGCTGGAAATAACAATTTGTTTTTGATTCTCATAAAGATGATTGAATGTATGAAAAAATTCTTCTTTTGTGCGTTCTTTCCCGGATAAATAGTGAATATCATCCATAAGAAGCAGGTCAATATTGCGGTATTTTTCGCGGAAGTCTAAAATTTTTCCGTATTGAAGATGATTGATTAAATCATTCATAAATTTTTCCGTTGTGATATAGAGGATTTTCATACTGCGGATTCCGTTAAGCATATAATGACCGATTGCGTTCATAAGGTGGGTTTTCCCTAACCCGGCACCTCCGTAGATATATAAGGGATTGTATGATTTAGCAGGATTTTTTACCACGGCATTGGCGGCGGCGTGAGTAAATTGATTGCATGAACCGACCACAAAATTTTCGAAGGTGTAATTCGGATTGAGATTAGGATTAAGCAGTCCGCCGTGTTTGGAACGTCTTTCCCGGGGATTTCTCCGCATAAAAGAGGAAGAAGAATCGTCATAAATGTATTTAATGTCGTATACTTTATCGAATAATTTTTGAGAACATGTGTTTATTAAACTGGAGTAATGAAAAGACAGCCAGTCCCGAAAATATGAATTAGGAACTTTTATATAAAGACAGTCCTTTTCCTGTCCGATGTAGAGGGTGGGCTGAAACCAAGTGTCAAAGCTGTTGGGATCCGTCTTTTTTTTCACCGCCCGCAGAATCTGTGACCAGGGGTTGTTTTGTTGCGATTCATGATCCATTATAACACCAACTTTTCCACAGAAATATTCACAGATGTGGAAAATATTTTTATCAGTGGTCCCAGGGTTGCAAAGCAGAAATAATATTAGCACCCTTATATCGGGATTTCAAGGAAAAAAAATTAAAATTTAAAAAAAGATTAGAAATCAAATCCTATCCAGAATTTTGTCATCCAGTCTGTTCTCACTGTGTGATCAAAGGGATCGGAGAAATTGGGCCAGCCAAGGCCTTTAACAAATTCCAAATGGAGGGGAAAGCCTAAAAAGAAAAATTCAAATCCGTAACCCAATGAGCCGATCGCCTCATAGCTGCGGATGAATCCATCATCATCCATTAGAGTGATTTCTGCAGGAAAACCTTTAAGTTTTTTTCGGGTGATGTCAAAAAACAAGGTCCCCCGGACAGGACCGATTTGCCCGATTAAAGTGGAAGCGGCATTAATCAAGGGGAAACGAAATTCCAAATTGGCAAACCAGCCTTCGGTTCCGATTAAACTATAGTAGTATGCGGAGCGGACCTGATTGTTGCCGCCGTAGTAGTTTAAGTATGGATTTTTTCCCCGGCTGGCAAAACCACTGAACCGAAAGGCGAAAAGAGAATCGGCCCCCAGGTAAAAATACTTTCGGTAATCCAGGTTGGCGTTGGTGCTGGAAAGAAAACTATCACTGAAAGGAACGGTCTGGGTGACATCCAAGCGGAAGGTGCTTCCTTGGGAAGGACCGTAATACTTGAATTTTGTGGTTTCTCCAACCAGAGAGGCCGATAAAGAAAAAGAATTTCCATTCCAGAAATAGTCATATACGGATTGTTCCCGGAGCGAGGCCTGCCGGATCAGAAACGGGTTGTAGAACTCTTCTTCGTAACGGTAAAAACCCACGGATCCCTGAAACCGGTAGTAACGATTGAAAGGATAATATGCGGCGACGCTGGCGCCGGAGATCGTCCGGGTCGCCAGAGCGTCGCGGTAGCTCAGCCGGTAAAAGAGAGAGGGGTCGTAATAAGCAAAGCTGGGATAATAATACATGGTGTATTGAAAAGCACTGGCCTGGTACTGGAATCGTTTTTTCCGGTTCAGATAGGAGAAGTAGTAGGACCGGAAGCTCTGGACTTGATAGGCCATTAAAGTGAAGGTGTGGTCCCGGAATAAATCCGAGAAAGAAATGGCGGATCCGCCGTAAATGGAACCGTCGGTGGAAACAATAGTGTCAACAGGAGGCTTTCCTTCCAGATAGAGTTCTTTTATTCCTCCGTACGGTTCGATTTTTTCTTCATCGATTGTCACGGCAACCACCGGCTGAAATGGTTCGAATTCTTTTTCGTCCATGTTTTCCACGAAAGTGACGGTTTTTTCTGTTTCAGCCTCCAGTCGGCTTTTGAATATTTGAAAAGCTCCTTTATTGAATGAGGAAAAAACCAAAGTGTTGTCTTCATTCGGCACAGGGACCGGTAAAAAATTTCCGGTCTGCACATCCGTATAGCGCTTGATTTCTCCGCTTTCCAGATCAACAGAATAAATATTGAAAGCGCCGAGGCTGTCTTCTGAATAGTAAATCAAGCGAGAGTCCGCGGAAAAATGAGGAGTGATTGTGTTGCCTTTGCCGAAAGTCAGCTGTGTTCTTTTCTGGAGATTGTCCGCCGGTGAGATGAATATTTTATCTTCCGAGCCGATGCGGATGGTGTAAGCAATCCAGCGGCCGTCCGGAGACACATGAGGCGCTTTTTCGAAAAGTTCGTTTTGGGTTAGATTCCGGGTTTCCCGGCTCTCCAGGTCTATTTTAAAAATATCATGGCGGCATTGAGTGAAAGCGGTGAATATCAATGCGCCGTCTTGTTCGGTGAAACACGGAGACGAGGGCTGGTTATAGGGGATGGGAATTTTTTTTAGGGTGGTGCCCTTGAGGACATCCAGAAGAAACAGGCTGTGTTTTTCGCCGGTTCTTCCGAAAAAGGCGATATAATCCCCGGAGGATGACCAGGCGACGTCCCGGCCCATGGAGGTTTCAATTTCATATTTTAAGTCGCTGTATTTTAGTGTGTATCCTTTAGTCAGGTTTTTCCAGACTTTTCCGTCTTTGGCGGAGATCAAAACGATATCCATTTCTAAGTCTCTCACATTGAAGGTCACCGAAGCGACCAAATCTCCGGAGGGTGACAGGGTATGGGAGAAGGAGAAATAATATTCATTCACAGGATATTCGGGGCCGATGACAAAACTATAATCCTCCGGATTGTCCCGCAGGCGAAAAGGTTTGAATTTTTCCCTGATAAATTTTTTGAATTCATGGTTAAATTGCTTTTCATCCAGATCAAAAGCTTTTTTGAGGGGATTGGTGTATCCAAACGCCGGAGCGTTTGACAGCATTTCCCAGAATTCTTTGATTCCGTTTTTTCCGTATTTGTCTTCGATGAATTCGTAAATGGCATGCCCAAAGTCATAGGCGGGAGGCCGCGGGGCCGGATACCGGGAAATCAGAGCCCCCTGCCGGGACATCTCCGGGATCCGGTCGTTGAGCACCGCATCTCTAACGATCAATTCGGACCAGGAAGACCATTCCCCGGTATTGTACTCGGATAATCCTTCCATAACCCATAAAGGAGGAGCGCTGACGGCGTACACCGCACCGCCGGGACTTCCCCATAGAAGATCATATTGAAATATATGTGTCAGCTCGTGTTTGAACAGGCTCTGGAGTTCCTCGGGGGGCATGTCCCCATGAACCGCCACCCGGTAAAGCAAGGGCTCCGCCACTCCCAGAATGCTGTCTGAAGGGATGTTGAAAAGATTGGTTTGCTGAAAATCAGAGACGGTTTGGTAAAAAAGAATGGGGACTTTGGCGGAGAGATGGTGCTTGAGATTGCCGCTGAGCGTTTGGTAGGCACTTTCAGCATAAGAGGCGATCTTTTCGAGCATGTCGGGGTCTTCAAAGTAAAAATAGATATCAAAGCGTTCTGTGGAGTATCTTTCCCACTTGAAGTCTTTGTAAATGACTTTATTCTTTCCATAATAGGGGAAATAGATGTATTGAGCAGCGGCCTGGCCGGTCAAAATCAGCAAAAATGCCAGGGTGAATCCGCAAATGATTGTTTTTTTCATGAGAAACTCCTCATTGCATGATGAGATAGCGTTCTTGGACTCTCTCTAAACCAAATAGCTGCCGGAAAAGTTTATCTTTAATTTGAATGATAAGGTCATAAAAAGCGAAAGCCCCGGTTTGATTGGGATTTTTGGTGGCTTTTTTTTCATCGAACTGGCGCTGATAGATAATTTCACCGGTATCAGGGTCAATAAAAAAGATCTCAATTTTCAAATTAAAAAAGTTTCTTTCCATCAATCTCTTTTCTTCGGGAAAAGGGTCTTTGAATTGACGGGTATCTTTCCCGGTGAGTGCCTTGCGTGTTTCCGCTTGAAAGGACGCTGACCCGGTTGCGATCAGGATTCTTTTTTCTTTTTTTTGCTGTTTTCTCCAAAAATCAGGATTTTGAAAAAGGGAATCATCCAGGGGGATGTCTTTTAAATGATGAGTTTCCCTTCGGGTTTTCACCCGGAATGCTTCTGAGAAATAATCCACGATTTTTGCATTCAGGTCAAAATCAGGCTTCTCCTCATCCTTTATCAGAAAGTCGGTGACAGCGATTTCCTGGTAAACGTCTGCATCTATGAGGGCCGGCCGGGGAAGTTCCATTTTTATCTTGGTGGTTGTCTCACCGGCGCATCCCGCCGCAATAAAAATCAGGGGGATCAACAAGAGATATTTATTTCTGAATAATATTTCTGCTTTTCTCATTTTCTTTATTTCCTTCATCTTCACTCCCGGAGTGATTGGATTGAAAATTTTTGTAATTGCTTTGAATGTGTTCATTGTCCGGATCCAGCTTCAAGGCACGCTGGTATTCACGGCGGGCGTCTTCCCATTGCGCTTTTTTTTCATACGCCACGGCCAGGTTGTTATGAGCCGCAGCTGAAGCGGGGTTGAGCTCGATCTCTTTTTTCCATCGAAAGATGGCCTCATCCCAGAGTTGTTTTTCGGCGGCCTTGATGCCGAAATTCATTTGCGAAAGAGAATTCCGGGGAGCGCAGTGAATGAAGAAAAAAGAGACAGCCAAAAGGATGATCGATACCAAAAGATTTTTACTTTTCATGACTTCACCTTATCACACATGACCTATACCTTAGCCTGACCTGTTCATAAAAAAATTGCGATGGTCCTTTGAATCTTTCATCAGCACCGATATTCATCATTTTTTTAAAAAGCACAAACATCACGTTTTTCCTTGCATATATTGCATTATAATCGCAATTTTTTTACCCTTCGGGCGGGCCGGATCTCACCGCATCTGCCGGCTTGCGGCTCGTCGCAGTGAAGTGCCACGGCGTCCTCGCCGCAACTCCGGCATCTACGGCAATCCCGGCCCGTGAACAGGCGAGGCGAGCCTGACCTGCGGCTTTCTCTTTCCAAAAATTTTCCACGGGATTATTATAGCAATTTTTGTGCCATTTTGCTTGTTTTTGCCCATCTGGCCTGAAGAGCACGGGAAGAGCGGCGATCCATCATCCCGCCCCATGACCACAGTTCAGAAGTCATTGTCATGGTTCGTGGTGTATTATACCCATGATGAATTCATAAAGGTTATTAAAATCCGTGCGAAAGGCCGCACCGCTGGAGAGGTCTCCGGAGTGTTTGTTCAGAAAAAAGGACAAATGTCTTATTGTGATTCCAAAACAGCGGGCCATGCGGAGAACGGCAGGTTGGATTTCCAGTGAATTTATGGTATAAATAGGCTTCAAATGAAACCGAGCGGAGAACATGAACATGGCAAAAATTTGTGAAAAATGCGGCAAGGGCGCAATGTTTGGACACAGTGTAAGTCATAGCCATAAAGCATCAAAAAAGAAATGGAATCCAAATTTACAGCGGATCAAAATCGAAACGGATTCAGGTCCGCGGAAAGTTTGGGTCTGTGCGCAGTGCATCCGCAGCGGAAAAATCAAAAAGGCCGTATAAATCCGTTTTATCCTTTTCCTGACCTATACCTTAGAAAATGACAGCTCCGCCGTCATTCTGAGGCCTGCGAAGCAGGCCGTGAGGATCTTATTCGGCTTCGCCTGATGAGCCGGTTCTGACTCATTAGTCGAGGCACTTTAAGATTCCCGTCGCTCCGCTCCCCGGGAAGACATGCCACTTTGTCATTGCGAGGCTTGCGCCAGCAAGCCGTGGCAATCCCTTTCTGCCTCGCGAAAGCGGAACCTACCGCCCATACGAGGCAGTCTGTCATTCCGAGGCACGCAGTGCCTCGGAATCCCTGACTTAAAAGTGCTCCGCTCCGGGTCTGACCTTGGGATCATTTTCATGGCTCTTGGTGTGAAACATGATGAATTCACAAAAAACGGCCATGGAGGAAGGGGCCCGCAGGGGGGCGGAGCGAGGATGGCCGGTCCCTGCCGGCTGGAATCGAAGAAATTAGAGGCGGTCCACCGAATACAGGCCTTCGATAGAGGAAATGCTTTTTATAATGCGGGTGAGGTGTTGGATGTTCTGAACGGTGATGATCAGCTTGATCCTGGATTTTTCACCGGAAAGGGTGTCAAGATGGGCGCGCGTGATATTTCCTCCGGTTTCAGCGATGGAGCTGGAGAGCCTGGCAAGCAAACCCGGAGAGTCTTTGGAGTGGATAAGAAGACGCGCCTGGTAATCCTGTTTGTCCACGTTACCCCACTCTGCTTCCATCATTCTATCCGGGGAAAGCACTTCTTTTTTCACCAAGGGGCAGCGCCGGGAGTGAATGGTTATGCCTTTCCCCCGGGTGATGTACCCCACGATGGGTTCCCCTTTAATCGGCCGGCAGCATTTGCCCATTTTGAGTATTGAACCCGGCATGTCTTTGACTTGGATGACTGAATCCGGCGTGCGTGTGATCCGGGCGGCCACTTTTTCCATCAGGTTCTGTCCAGGCCGGGAGGACATCTTATCTCTCCCGAAGAGGCTGCTCAAAAATTTCTCATTGAGAACAATTTTGCCGATTCCCAATTTGATATAGAAGTCGTCCATGGAGGAAATCCTGGTTTTCGCAGTCCGGTTGATTTGTTTAAGAAGCTCTTTCTTTTTGATTGTGCCGGGGCGGATCTTGTGGCGGGAAAGTTTCCGTTCCCATATTTTTTTCCCCACCTCTTTATTTTTCTTTTTTTCTTGTTGATTCAGCCACCGGGTGATATGATGCCGGGCTTTGGAGGTGAAGACCGCGTTAAGCCAGTCGCGGGAGGGGGTTTTATCATCGGCCGTTAGGATGGTCACAATATTTCCAGGTTTGAGGATGGTTTTCAGGGATGCTTTCTGTCCATCAATTTTGGCTTCGGCGGCATGAAGCCCGATTTCCGAATGGATTTTGAATGCGAAATCAAGCGCCGTCGCGCCCATGGGAAGAGAGATAACCTTGCCTTTGGGAGTGAAGACATAGACTTCTTCCGGGATAAGATTGGTTTTTAAATTTTTTAAAAACTCGCGGGGGTTTTTTTGTTCTTTGTACAGATCGACCATATCACGCAGCCATTGCAGCCTGTTGTCTTCTCTGATCATGGATTGAGAATCGGTCTCCTTGTATTTCCAATGGGCCGCAATCCCCGCCAGGGCCAAATTGTGCATATCCCGGGTCCGGATCTGGATTTCCATGGTCATTTTTTTCTCGGTCAGAATGGTGGTGTGAAGGGCCTGATAAAGATTGGGTTTCGGCATGGAAATGAAGTCGTGGAAACGGGAAGGCAGGTAAGTCCATTTTTGATGAATGATTCCTAATGCGGAATAACAATTTTCAACGGAATCGGTGATAAGGCGGAGCGCCACAAAATCATAAACCTGGTCAAATTCAATGTTTTGGCGCTGCATTTTAGAATAAATGCTGTAAGGCCGTTTGATGCGGCTGTAGATTTTGACTGGGATGTGATGCTTTTGCATAAGCGCGGTAAGAGATTTTTTGATCCGCTGGAGTTCTTTTGCGGATTCCTTTTTTTTCGGTTTCACCTGGGAAAGGATTTTATAATGATTTTCCGTGTCGACATATTTGAAAGAAAGATCTTCCAGCTCGGCTTTGATTTTCCCCATTCCCAGGCGGTTGGCGATAGGGGCGTAAATATCCAGGGTTTCGCGGGCGATCTGGCGCTGTTTGTTTTCCGGAAGAAACTTGAGAGTCTGAAGATTATGAATTCTATCGGCGAGTTTGATGAAGATCACACGCAAGTCATCCGTCATGGCTAATATGATTTTACGGATGGTTTCCGCATGGCGGGTTTCCGGCGAGGATTCTTCTACCAGCCCGATTTTGGTGACGCCTTCCACCAAATGGGCGATGTCTTTTCCGAAGATTTTATGCAGTTCGGGAGCGGTAACGTCCGTGTCTTCCAGAACATCGTGTAAAAGCCCGGCCGAAAGAGTGACGGCATCCAGTTTCATGTCGGCCAAAATATTGGCGA
This sequence comes from Candidatus Aminicenantota bacterium, assembly GCA_046483285.1. GTDB lineage: Bacteria > Acidobacteriota > Aminicenantia > Aminicenantales > Aminicenantaceae > CAYRTV01. Next base: position 46,221 of record JAWODN010000003.1, read on the forward strand.
CTTCCAAAGGATGGCTGAGATAAGGTTCCCCGCTGCGGCGGACTTGACCTTTGTGTGCCTGAGCGGCAAAAACATAAGCCTTTTGAAAAGGGACCAGATCTTTCTCCGTGTACCAGCGGGAGACTTTTTCCAAAATGTCGTTGAATCTTATCATGGTGCTGATTAAGCTGGTTTATACCTCAGTCTGACTTATTACCCGTGGATAATCCAGGTTAGAAAATCGAATCCTTGTGGCCATGGAAGCGGGAGATGGATCGCCGCCACGCGGATGTCCCCAGCGAGGACATCCGCTCCGATTCCGGCTTCGCTCTCCTCTCCTGCGGAGAGGAACCATGCCCGCTCAGCCTTCATACGGGCCGGCTTATCCATCATCCCGCCCCCATGGCAAAAGTTCAGAAGTGATTTTCATGGTTCGTGGTGTATTATACACATGATAAATTCATAAAAAAATGACGTCATACCCTTATCTTCGCATTTCCGGCCGCCCCGGTTCTCTTATCATCCAGGTTGACCAGACTCTTTCTTAATAATCCAGTTTGCCGCATCCAACAGGTTTTGTGCGATATAAGCGGGCTTTTCCGGGACGGA
>JAWODN010000082.1:0-10508 GCA_046483285.1 Candidatus Aminicenantota bacterium
GGTGTTGCGCAGTGTCCCCGCCATTTTTTCCGAAACATGAGGAGCCGCCAAGCCTCCAGCTATAAGAAGGGCAAAGCAAAGGAGAGTGAACATTTGGGCGGCCAACGGATAAAACCTGGAAGAGGCGAGGCGCCTGAAAAATTTAATACGTAAAATATCAATTCTCATATTAATATTATCCTGGAAATTGACTCTTAGAAAATGACAGCTCCGCTGTCATCCTGAGGCCTGGGAAGCAGGCCGCGGCAATCCCTTTCTGCCACTTTGTCATTGCGAGGCTTGCGCCAGCAAGCCGCGGCAATCCCTTTCGGCCTCGTGAAAGCGGAACCCACCGCCCATACGAGGCAGTCAGGGATTCCGAGGCACGGCGTGCCCCGGAATGACACACCCCTTGTCATTGCGAGGCTTGCGCCAGCAAGCCGTGGCAATCCCTTTCGGCCTCGTGAAAGCGGAACCCACCGCCCATACGAGGCAGTCAGGGATTCCGAGGCACGGCGTGCCTCGGAATGACACACTCAAAGGTGCTTCGCACCGCGGAATGACACACTCGAAGGCACGGCGTGCCCCGGAATGACAGACTCAAAAGTCGCTCCGACCCCGGGACGACATTCCCTTTGTCATTGCGAGGCTTGCGTCAGCAAGCCGTGGCAATCCCTTTCTGCCGCTTTGTCATTGCGAGGCTTGCGCCAGCAAGCCGCGGCAATCCCTTTCGGCCTCGTGAAAGCGGAACCCACGCCCATACGAGGCAGTCAGGAATCCCGAGGCACGGCGTGCCCCGGAATGAAATTGGTTCATTGTCATGGTTTGTGGTGTATTATACAGCGGCCGAACCTCAGGTTCAAACCCGGGGCCGGAAAAAATCTTTTTGCTACGGCCGCAATAAAATTGTACTATATGGACGGCCAGTCCCCTGGGGACTCCAAATCCGTTTATTTAAAGTGACAGGAGGTTTCAGATGTTGTTTGCAGCACGGAAGAAGAGAGTTTCTCTTGCCGCTGTTGTCCTTTTGGCTGTGTTTCTTTTTCTGCCGGCCGCACTTCAAGCGCAGGTCGTCCCGGCCCCCGACCGGGGTCCGGATGAAGGAAAAGGGCCTTTCGAACGCCTTATCATCCGCGGCGCTATTTTGATCGACGGCGACGGATCACCGCCGCGCGGACCGGTGGATATTGTGATCGAGAACAACCGGATAGCCGGAGTGGCCTCGGTCGGTTACCCTGGAGTGCCGATCAGCGAAAGACGCCGGCCTCAAGACGCAACCCATGAGATCGATGCCTCCGGGATGTATGTGCTCCCGGGTTTTGTAGATACTCATGTCCATGCCGGAGGGCCTCCCAAAAATCCCGAGGCCGAATACGCCTATAAACTCTGGATGGCCCATGGAGTCACCACGGTGCGGGGAGTCGCCCTCGGGCCTTTCAACTGGACCCTCAAGGAAAGGGAAAGAAGCGCCCGTAACGAAATCGTGGCCCCCAGAATTTTCGCCTATCACCGGCCCGGTTCCGGCGAAGGCTGGGACGGCGGCCGCCCCACAACGCCCCAAATTGCCAGGGAATGGGTGCGCTGGGCGGCGAAACAGGGAATCGACGGATTGAAGCTGGGCTCACATGATCCTGAAATCATGGCCGCCCTCCTGGATGAAGCGGCCAAGCACAAAATGGGCTCCACCGCCCATCTCGGCCAGGTGGGCGTGGCCCGGATGAACGCCCTGGACTCCGCCAGGCTGGGCTTGACCTCCATGACCCATTACTACGGCCTGTTCGAAGCTCTGCTCAAGGATTACGCCATCCAGCCCTGGCCTCATGATCATAACTATGCCAATGAACAGAACCGATTCGGCCAGGTGGCCAGGCTCTGGGATAAAATCCATCCCCCCGGAAGCAAAGAGTGGAAAGCCCTTATTGACGAGTTTTTGGAGCTCGGCTTCATTCTCAACCCCACCATGACCATTTACCAGGCCAGCCGCGACGTGATGCGGGCCCGCAATGCGGACTGGCATAAAACCTACACCCTGCCTTCCATGTGGGATTATTATCGGCCTGACAGGCGGGCCCATGGATCCTACTGGTTTTACTGGACCACCGCGGATGAAGTGGCCTGGAAGAATTTCTTCCGCCGCTGGATGATGTTTTTAAATGATTATAAAAAAGCGGGAGGGCGAGTCACCACCGGGTCCGATTCGGGATTCATTTATGACCTCTACGGCTTCGGCTACATCGAGGAATTCGAGCTCCTCCAGGAAGCCGGCTTTCATCCTCTGGAAGTTATCCGGGCCGCCACCCTCCACGGCGCCGAGGAGCTTTTTGAGCCGGCCGGAAAGCCCATTGAGTTCGGATTGATCCGGCCCGGGCTCCTGGCCGATTTGGTGATTGTGGATGAAAACCCCCTTGAAAATTTCAAGGTTCTCTACGGAACCGGCGCCGTCAAGCTCAATGACGAAACCGGGGAGGTGGAAAGAGTGGGCGGAATCAAATACACCATCAAGGACGGAATCGTTTATGACGCCAAGAAGCTTCTGGCAGATGTGGCGGACATGGTGAAAAAACAAAAAGCCGGGAGGGAATGAGGCCGGACCGCAGGTCAGGTGTATTTGAGTCCGGAGGCGGTGTTGAAGACCACCACCTTGTCGGAGGGTCCGATCTGATTGCTTTGGATAAGCGATTTCAGCCCGGCCAGAGCGGCCGCGCTCTCCGGGGCCGCAAAAAGCCCCTCCTGCTCCGCCAGCCGGTGCTGGGCCTCTATAATCTCATGATCCGACACCGCCACCGCCGTGCCCCCGCTTTCCCTGATGGCGGATAAAATCAGCCGGTCGGCGAAGGCCGTGGGCACCTGGATGCCGGGGGCTATGGTGTGGGGATTTTTCCAAGGCCTCATGCGGGACCGGTCATGGGCTATGGCCTCCACCACCGGAGCGCAGCCCGCGGACTGAACGCTTATCATCCGGGGGCGGCGGGATCCGATCCATCCCATCTGCTCCATTTCCCGGAAGGCCTTCCACATCCCCACCAAACCGGTGCCTCCGCCGGTGGGGTAGATGATGACATCCGGAAGAACGCCGCTGAAGTCTTCCGCCAGTTCATACCCCATGATCTTTTTCCCTTCCACCCGGTAAGGCTCTTTAAAGGTGGATACGGAAAACCAGCCGTTCTCTTCGGCGTCTTCAGCCGCCCGGGCGGCGGCATCGGAAATCAGGCCGTCCACCAGCACCAGGCCGGCGCCGGTGATCCGGACTTCGGTCTGGTTGACCTCCTGGGCGCTCCGGGGCATATAGATATGGGCGTTCAGGCCGGCTCGGGCGGCGTAGGCGGCCAGGGCTCCGCCCGCGTTTCCGGCGGAAGCCATGACCAGGTCTGTCATCCCCAGCTCCGCCGCTTTGCTCACCGCCATGACCAGTCCGCGGGCTTTGAACGATCCGGTGGGATTGGCGGCCTCGTCCTTCATATAAAGATAGGGCCTGCCCAGAGTGCGTCCGGTCCGGCTCAACTCCAGCAAAGGGGTGTCCCCTTCCCCCAGGGTCAGCTGGAACCGGGGGTCTTTCACCGGCAAAACCTCCGCCCACCGCCACATCCTCCCCGGCCGCAGCCGTGCTTTTTCCGGGGTCAGCACCTCCGCCGCGGCGGCCAGGTCATATTGGGCCAGCAGCGGGGACCGGCAGTCATGACAAAAGGTCTGGGGCTTGTCTGGATCGAATGGCTCTCCGCATTCCGGACAGGCCAGGTGGGTTAGGAATGTTTTGCATTGCGGCATAAATAAAATTATAACACATATTGCTCTTGAATAATCTTTGTTTTAGGATGATGACACTATGGATAAAAAATTCGGGGCGCAAAGCATGGTCGAGAGAATAACCAGAGTGGCGGTCAAACGGCCGGAAGAGGCGTTTGTGAGTGCGGAAAAAATTGAACAGGAATGGCGCCGGATAGGTTTTTCAGCCGCACCAAACCTTGAAAAAGCCAGTCAAGAATTTGCCGAAATGGAAGAAATCCTCAAACAGGAAGGCGCGGAAACGCTTCACTTGCCTGTTGATGAGAGAACCACGCTTGACTCCATGTACACTCATGATCCGGTGCTCATAACAAACTCTGGAGCCATCATTCTGAAGATGGGCAAAAAGGAAAGGGGAGGCGAACCGGCGGCTTTTGAAGATGCCCTGAAAAACTGGGAAGTGCCGATTCTGGGCAGGATCACTGGAAAAGCTGCGGCTGAAGGCGGTGACCTGATGTGGCTGGACAAAAAAACTCTGCTTGCCGGTTGTGGATTCAGGACAAATCAGGAAGGGATTGACCAGCTTCAGGAGATTTTGCAGCCTCTCGGAATTCAAGTCCTTGCCTGTGACCTGCCTTATTGGAACGGGCCCGGCGAAGTTATGCATCTTATGAGTATCATCAGCCTGCTGGATACTGACCTGGCTGTTGTCTATAAGAAACTTCTTCCTGTCCGTCTTTATAACTTGCTTTTAGAAAGAGGCTTTCAGTTAGTGGATATTCCGGAAGAAGAATTCCCCACTCAGGGCTGCAATGTTCTGGCTGCGGCTCCCCGCCGTGCCGTCCTGCTTGAGGGCAATCACCTCACCTGCCTGCGTCTGAAAAAGGCGGGCTGCTATGTATATGAGCTTCCCGGTCAGGAAATCGCCTTCAAAGGCTCGGGCGGCCCTACCTGTCTCACCCGCCCCCTTTGCAGAGAATAGAATCGCCCCAACAGGGGGAATTTCACCGGAATTTCGCCCCCGCATTTCGGGGACCGGATTTCGGGGACTTTGAATTTTGGGTTCGCACCTGCCACTAAGAATTTATCAGTACCAAAACAGCAAACTCACTAAAAATGCCATTCCGGGGAATGAAGTGACAAGGGATCTCTGAATACTTTGTCTGCGCCGCACGATATCGACCCAATGGGCGGGCGTCAGGAAACGGCTGAATCCAAAGCGGATGTGATTTTATCGAAAATCTCATCCTTATTTTCCTTTGTCAAAAATAACACTTCAGAGTCGCCTCTTTTTTTAATTTTTTCGCAAAAGGGATCCCGGGACATCTGGATGGTGGCGATCACCGGTTTATCCGAGTCTAAAACACTCCGGACAACCCGCTTGAACTTTTCCGAATATAATTCCATTTTCCCGATCTCATCCACCATAAATATACCGGCGTCTTCGAAACTTTCCATCCATTTATCCATGATCCGGCCGATGGCTTCCATATCAACCCCGTATTTGGATACTTTTTTATCGCTCTTGACATCCACTGAAGCCAGAATTTCCTCATTCCCGGAGGCGATGTCGATGATCTTGAATCCGTATCTTTTATGGCCCCGGCGCATATCCGGTGTGACGATACCGGAAATATTCCGGTCTTTGTACCTGTCCATCAGCTTCTGAATGAGGGTGCTTTTGCCCGAACCGGGTTTGCCGGTTATGAGAAAATTTCGAATCTTGGCCTCTCCTTTTTATTTCCCCTGAAGTCATTGGATTATGTTCATAACACACCACAAAAAAGGTTAATCAAACCAAAGTCTATTCAATTCATTCAATTTCATCAAATCTCAACCCTCTAAGCGACTCTATCGCCAATCAAACACATTCAAAAAATTCGGTCAACAAATCTTGATTCTTTCCGCCACTCACAGGCTTATTTCGACGATTTCAGCGCATGACAGATCGGAGGTTCCCAGGCCAAGCGATTCGGCATACATGAGATGGCGCTTCAGTCGTTTCTCCGGCTGGAAAGATAGGTCATGCCGGCGCATCAGCTCTCCGCAATACGCATCCGTCAGAACCATATCGCCGGATAGAATAAGCTCATTGACATCTTCCTTCACTATGCCGCCGGAATAAAACCCCGGTCCGGACACTGTCAGAAGGGCCCGGGCGTCGACGATGTTCACATGAGGCCGCATGGCATCCGCGCATTCCGCAATTGTGCGGTCGAAGAATTCTTCTCCTTCCCCCGGGTCTTTGATCATCCGGAGATGAGCCAGGGTTCGAAAGGGATCATAGACAGCGCCAAAACAGTTTTTCAAGGCACAAGTGAAATCGGCCTCGTGATGGCGCTTGGGAATGGCCGTGTTGACAACAAGATCCGCGGTCATGATATCCTTGTTGACCATGATGACAGGATTCGATTCCCAAGCACTGTTCCCAACTTTATGATAGGAAAATCCCAGACTCGGGTTCCTGGGCAGAATTCTCACTCCCCATGTGTCCTTTAGTTTTGAGTATCCATGTTTCCGGAAAACAGTTTGCACGGCGATCCCGCGAAGAGAAGGGTTGTCTCCCACCGTGATAACGCTTTCCCCGGAAGCATTAAAGAAACGGACGATTTCCTCGAGAATCTCCGCATGGGTGGTTACAGGATAGGGCTCAGACCATGTTGCATTCGGCTTGATGAAGACATTTTTTTTGGGCAGCGGTCTGTCGGCCGTCTCAAACAATAAATCCATTCCTTTTTTCACCAGGGAGGGAGCATTCTTGCCGCGAACAATAATCAATACCGGTTTCTCGCCACTCTTGAACGGGTTGACAATTCTCTGAGTCAAGGTACGATGAGGATCTCGGGACAAGCACGCGCCAGCCGAAAAAAAGGCAGAAAAACCCGCCAACGACTTAAGCCCCGTTTCAAGGAAATCACGACGTTTCATCAGAGTTCTCCTTCCGAGACCGGTGCCTGTCGAGAAGCGCCGCTACTGAAGGAATCATAACAGCCGCGCTCAGAACACCCAGAACTTGGGAATCCTGAAATCTAAGAAAATGGACGAAGGAGGGCAGTATCTGGACAATTTCGATCCCAAGCCCGATTCCTAGCCCAAGAAAAGCAATGAATAGACCTCGCAGGGTCTTTTTATCCCTTATGAACTTAACCCCCAGAATGGAAAACACTCCAAAGGACATCAAAGTCCATGTTCCGAACCCCAGTCCGATGGTCAGGCCGCAATGGTTGGAGACTGCTAGTCCGATCAGCCAGCCTGCCGATGCGACAAGAGCGCCAAGGATAATACTCCGGGGTTTTCTGGATGGAATGAAAGCCAGGCCTCCGAATACAAAGGCTGCCAGGAGTTCCTCGAAATAGCTTTCAAAAACCCGCAGAATCCCAAGTAAAAATAAACCGCTAACCAGAGAAATGATCATAAGTCTCCATCGTTTATCCCAAAAAGAAAGCCTCTTCATTTCCGTCCTCTTCTGTTTAATAAGACAAGAAATTCATTTCCATCCGGGCTGGCTGGATGAGCATCTTTGCCTTCATTTCCCCCTTCAACCATCGTGGTCAAATATTATGGCACAATAGCTCTCAAGGACAACCGGAAGCCGCTCCTGGTGGGTCAAAACGCCACAGGGGCACTTAAAAACGCCCAAAAACGCATAGAGGGCTCTTTTCGCTAAAAGTGATGCAAGAGAACACAGGTCTTATCATGTGCTTTTCTGTCCACTCGGTTTACGGAAAAGAGAAGAGCGTCCGCCCGGTCGACTCTCCGGCCTTGACCTTGATTTATCATTTCCATTCAAGGCTGTAGCGCTTGACAAATCTAAAGCCATCTTCGTCTTCCTCAATCGTGTAAAGCTTCCCATCTTTAATCGTTATTGCTCTTTCAGGCAGCGAGACTCTGGCAAGGTACCGCCCCTTGGCGTCAAAAACATCATAAGAGACACCTTTTGCTGCTTTTTCTTTTGTATAGGATCTGACGAAAAGCCACCCACGGTCGTCCATGATAAAATCCTGGAAGGCGGGAAAATATTTGGGCCACTCTACTCGCACATCTGAAGAAGGCCCCTGGTCGCCCCATATTTCTCTGGCCCTTTTTTCTCGATCCTCCTGAGTGAGTTTTTCAGGATCGAACTCCTTGACGATTTTCCTGATGGTTTTACCTTCTGGATTGACAATGTGAAATACATATTCCGTCGTTATTCCCCAGAGAACATTACCTTCCGGTGTCAGATCGAAATAAAGGAGAGGAAAGTAGGGGTTGAAAACCGGATATCTGGCGATTGGCACAGAAGCTACTGTAAAAAGCGGTTCCAGATTTGAATTAAACCGGACAAGTTCTGTTCTGGCTTCCTGATCCATAATCGTATGACTGCCTATAATATCTCCCCTGAAGTCCTTTTTGGCCTGGGTAAACATCCACATTTTTCCCGCCGAAAGCTCTCTGATAAACTGGCCTTCAAGACTAAAAATAATCACTCGCCGCAGACCAGGGTCGCAGACAATAATTTTCTGCTGAGGAGTAACCTGGAAATTTGAGGGGCTCTGGAACTCTCCCGGCCCCTGACCCTTTTTCCCGACAGCTTTGATAAACTCTCCCTTACGGCCAAAAATTTTAATCTGAGCTGCTTTCCGGTCAAGGACGTAGATGTTGCCTTTTTCATCCGCATCCACATCAGTTGGGTTCAGCAGCATCGATTCTTCACTTTCTATTTGAACACCCAGGGATAAATCCTCCTTTATGGACAATCCAGTGGGGACGCCGTGGAGAACGGCGGGATTTTTGGGATTGTAAACAACCGTCACAGAATTCTCTGTTTTAATCTTAATCTGCTCACCATAGATCCAGCCTGAAACAAAGAAGAGAAAGAAAATAATAAGACCAAGAGGCAAGATATCCTGAACACTTGAAGTTTTCATATGCATCTTCCTTTTTAAGTCAAGTTTCTTCAAGCCTGGCCTATACCTTAGAAAATCGTTTCCTCATGATCATGGGTGCAGAGAAGACTTAGATAGATCCAGATGGACCAGATAGACTAAAAGAACGCAATAAACGCAATAAACGCGACGAACGCAAGCGCAGCAAGCATAACGAGGCACTCTAAGATTCCCGTCGCTCCGCTCCGGGAATGACATTGGGATCATTTTCATGGTTCGTGGTGTGCTTACACACATGGTGAATTCATATAAAAATACTTCAGCCCGCCTAAACCATTTTTTTTATAAATAGGTCAGGCTAATGCGTTCAAGAAAAACAATAATGGCAAGAATCACAATTTCTGACCCCCACTGGACCCCTACTGGATGTGCTGGGACTTTTATTTTTACTCTCCTATTAACCCGTTATCTGAAAATGTAAATCAAAAAAAAATTGATGTCAAGAATAGCCGCAAACCTCAAATTGCGGAAAAAGGCCGCGGTGGGATAAGATTGTTATTGGCTGCACCCGGAGAGAGCATGCTTTCTCTTCGATTTTTATCCCTTTTATTCAATTGTTGATAGCTTCTGCTTTCGCCGTGGACAACGTTATTCCTCATTTTTGGAAATTTACACAACTTATGCGGTGTCCCTTTTGTCAACCCCGGTATCCGCTAGTGCGGCAAGCCGAATATTTTCTCCATATCTTCCGGCAAAAGTTCAAAATCGAAAATATTCAGATTCTCTTTCTGACGGCCGGGATGGCCCGACTTAGGGATGGCGGACACATTCTTCTGCTGAATCAGCCAGCGGAGGATGACCTGGGCGGCGGTTTTCCCGTATTTTTCTCCGATTTTCCTCAGCAGGGAATTTTTAACGGCCCGGCCTTTGTCCAGGGGGGAATAAGCGGTGAGCATGACATCGTTGTGGATACAGAACTCCAAAAGCCCGGACTGTTTATGAAAGGGGTCATAGGGCACCTGGTTGGTCAGAACGGGGGTCTGTGACGCCTCCATCGCTTCCCGGGTTTGGGGGACGGAAAAATTGCTCACCCCGATATGATTCACCCGGCGGGCGGATTGAAGCTGGTTCATGGCATGGATGGTCTCGGCGACAGGAACCTTCGGGCTGTGCCAGTGGATAAGCAGCAGGTCCACATACTCTATCTGAAGTTTTTCCCGGCTTATTTCAAAAAATTCCAGAACATCGTCATGGCTCAAATGGGGAGAACTGATTTTCGTGGTTATGAAAACATCCTCCCGGGGAATACCGCTTTTCCTCAGGGCGTCCCCGACTTCTTTTTCATTTTCGTACATTTGAGCCGTGTCCAAATGACGGTAACCGGCATCCAGGGCGGACAAGACCGCGTCCCGGCATTCTTTCCCCCGAAGAGGCCAGGTGCCGAGCCCGATGACAGGTATTTTTGCGCCGTGTATTTGAATGAATTCCATTTATCTCCCCTCTAAATATATAATAAACCTGAATTATTCATAAAAAAATTGCGATGTTTTTGCAATCCCTTTTTTATCAGAGATTAACATGATTTTTATTGAAAGTTCAAATAGAAAGTTTTTCATTTTCATATTTTTATTTTAATCGCAATTTTTTTACCCTTCGGGCGGGTCGACTCTCACCGCATCTGCTTTGTTGCAGGGCATTCGCAGTGAAGTACCACGGCTTCATGCCCTGCGCCTCGCATCTGCGGCAATCTCGACCCGGTAGAGTCGAGATGTGGCGCGGTGGTTTAGGGAGGACCTAACCGTTGCCACCCCTTTCGTCCGGTGGTGTCTCAATAGTCCTTCCATGCTCCGTCTCCACATCCCGCTCGTCGAACCGGACGTGCGGATTTCCCGCATCCGGCTCTCGGACAAGGTCTCATGCTTTCGCCCACGGAAAGTTGCG
>JAWODN010000093.1:0-3177 GCA_046483285.1 Candidatus Aminicenantota bacterium
GATTTGCAGGAAAAATATGGAGTCACAGCGGAACTCCCCGACAGCAGTCCCGGGTTCAGCGCCGATTTCAATTTGGAAGAGGAGCTGGATAAGCTGAAAAAAATCAAGGAATTGCTCAATTTAAATGGATCCCAAGGCGACAAATACCAGATCACCGGAGAGCAGCCGGCGGCCACGGAAAACCAAGAATCCGGTGAGAGGGAAGAAGCGGAAGCGGCTTCCGGCGGAGAAAAAGGAGAAAGTGAAACCCCGGAATGGAGTCCCGGTTTAAAAGACATGGAACCTCAAGCCGGAGAAGAGCAGGCTGGCCGTGACACCACCGGTCCTTTTCAGGAAGAGCCCGGTGATAAAATGAAAGAACCCATTGAACAGGAACATCAAACACCGGAAGAAAAACCCGAGGAGGAAGAAGAAAAAAACGGTCTGTCTTTTCTGAACATATTGAAAAAATTCACCTCCGGGAAAAACAAGGTTTCCACTGAGATCCCGGAATCTTTGGGAAAATACAGGAAGGTTGAGGGCGGTGATGAAGAGGGGCAGGTCATTTATTACGAAAACGAAGGAAAAGCCATTCTTGACGGGGAACAAATTTTCTCAGTTCTTGAAAAAAGCCTCCAGGAATCCGGGGAGCTTTATGAAAATATTATGAAAACGGAATCCCCTAAGGATCAATTTTTCATTAAACAAAAAATCATACGGCAGCAGGAAATCGCAAGAAAATTCATGTTGAATTGCATCAATGTTTGTGAACAGAAACACTGCTTGTTCCCGGAAGCCACCCGGGAATTTTTCAATGCGGATATTTTGAAGGATATTTTGGAAAGGGTCAGCATGGAAAACTGGAGCAACCACGAGGATTTCGAGAGATTTATTGTTTACATTGAAGATTTGTCCGGCAAGTTCCGGGAAAACATGAACTCATCTGAAAAATTCGCGGATACTCTCCTTCAAGACTTAACCTGACCTATTCATAAAAAAATTGCGATATTTTTGCCATTTCTTTCTTAACAAAAATAGACATCGATTTTGATGGGAAGAATAATTGTCACGTTTTTCTTTGCCGATATTTCATTGTAATCGCAATTTTTTTACCCTTCGGGCGGGCCGGGTCTCACCGCATCTGCCGGGTTGCGGCTCGTCGCAGTGAAGTGCCACGGCTTCCTTGCCGCAACTCCGGCATTTGCGGCAATCCCGGCCCGTGAATAGGCCAGGCAAGCCTGACCTATACCTTAGAAAGAAGACATGCCGCTTTGTCATTGCGAGGCTTGCGCCAGCAAGCCGTGGCAATCCCTTTCTGCCTCGTGAATGCGGGGCCAACCGCCAAGACGAAGCAGTAAGGGATCCCTCGGTGCTTCGCACCGCGGGATGACACACTCAAAGGCACTGCGTAACTCGGAATGACAGACTCAAAAGTGCTCCGCTCCGGGAATGGCATTGGATCATTTTCATGGTTGGCGGTGTGTTATACTTTTTATGAATAGGGCGGGCTAAGAAAGTGACATGAAATATTGATGCAAGGCTTTTTTATTTTCAATGGAAACTTCGGTGAATTTCAATCCGGCATAATAAAAAGGAAAGCGGTTGCTTCCTTTTTGAGTGTAAATCACGTCGGCTTTGCATTCAAAGGCTTTATCCCCGATAAGGACAATGATATCACGGCTTTTATCCGTTGAAATCGGACTCTTGCTGGTCACCTTGGCTCCCCCCAGGCTGATATTAACGGTTTTAATGACATCATGGCTGTCTTCAGGGGAGGGGGATTTCTTGAAAATCAAGGGAAGAGAGGTGTAATACCGCCGGAATTTTCTTTTTTCGGGCATGGAGCTGTCAAGGTGAGGCTCGGCCGGCGGAACGCTGTTTTGACCCATACCGGTGTTTTTGTAGATGCAGATGGTGTTCTTATTATGAACTTGGGGTGATTGATTTCCGGCAATATGATCGCGTTTTCCCTTGGCCTCAGCCAGGGCGGAATCGGCTTCATTTGCCAGGGTTTTCAAGTCTTCCCAATTGAACTGGCTGGGCGGATAAAAACGGCTTCGGGGGAAAAAAGTGACTCCGAAACTCATGGTGAGATTATTGCGGGGCTGATATTCCTGATTTTCAAAGTAGAATTCTTCGACATTTTTACGAATCCGGTCGGTGAACACAAACGCCTCTTTTTCGTTATTTATTCCGACCAGCAAAAACAGGAATTCTTCACCGCCGTAACGGCAGATCAAATCCTCATCCCGGGTGGATGATTTCAGAATGTTACCGAGGTTGTGCAGCAGGCGGTTCCCGGCCTCATGTCCGTTGCGGTCATTGTAGTTCTTGAACCAGTCCACATCCCCCATCACCAGGGCGAACGAATCCGATTCCTGGTGTCGCTTGGCCTCAATTTTCAGTTTATGTTTCATTTTATCGAAAAAAGGTTCAGGCCGGAGGAGACCGGTCAATGCGTCGTATTGGATGATGTTTAATTTATTGATGGCGATGGCGAGATGTTCGGAGAGTTGGCGAAGGATGTGGATATCTTTTTCTGAAAAACCGTCTTCAATGATTTGATCATCCCGGATTTTGTTGTAAACCTCCAGCACGCCGATGGTTTGATCCTGATAGATGAGGGGGAGGGCCAGAAGGCTGAAGAGCGAAGATTCCAATTCATTTTTGTGTTTGTTTATTTCTGAATTCGAGAGCGTGTGGGCACAGGCGGTGATTTCCTTTTTCCGGCGGGCCGCCTGAACCGCATAATTATCCGAATCCAGCTTCACCACGTGCTTGTGTTTTTCAGGATGCGAAATATAAGAATCTTCCCAAATCAGCGGTTTGAGATAGGCGCCCGTCATTTCATTTTTATCCATGATATAGAGTGTGGTTCCGCCGGCATGGACTAAATCTTTTATGCTGAGTATGCAGTCAAGGAGGCCGGAGGCGTCATTTGCCTGATACAATTTTTTGAGGATGGCCTCAACCTGATCCTTTTCTTTTTTGAATAAGCTGTATTGAGCCTCTATTTGAATCCGTTTTTCCATTTCCCGGACAGTGGCCGTTTCCAGATGTTTTTTGATGTGGGCGATTTCATGAGCTGTTTCCTCTATGCGGGCGTGGTTGATATCCATGGAGAAACGCATTTTATTCAGTTGAACCATCAGCTGGGAATGGGACATGGCCTTGTCAATGATTCTTTTGAAATAGCTG
>JAWODN010000123.1:0-7757 GCA_046483285.1 Candidatus Aminicenantota bacterium
TTTTTTATCAGCGATTAACATGATTTTTATTAAAAGTTCAAATGGAAAGTTTTTCATTTTCATATTTTTATTTTAATCGCAATTTTTTTACCCTTCGGGCGGGCCGACTCTCACCGCATCTGCTTTGTTGCAGGGCATTCGCAGTGAAGTGACGACCTTTCATTAATTTAATGTCATCCTGAGCGGAGCGAAGGATCCCGGACTGCTTCTAATTGGCAACCCATTGTCCATATGGCCTGACGAAAGCACTCACAGATCCCTCGTCGTTCCGCTCCTCGGGACGACATTGAATTAAAGAATTGTCGTCGTCTGCGGCAATCTCGACCCGTGAATAATTCAGGCTCAATAATATTATCCATCAATGCACCAAAAAATAAAAATTTGAATGGAAGCGGAATTTCAATTAATACCGCGGGTCGGGGAGAGGTTCCAACAGCAGTTTAACGCCTGCAAGGACTTCGGAGATCTTTTCAGAAGATAGGGAGCCGATTTTTTCTTCTAAATCGGATTTATCCACGGTGATAATCTGAGAGATATTGACCACACTCTTTTTCTCGAGGTCGGCTTCGCCCTTGCTGAGGGGCACATTTCCCGGAGCCTGGGCCCGCTTCAAATTTGAAGTCAAAGCACACACCACTACGGTGCGGATGCGGCTGGCATTGAAAACATCATTTTGCATCACCACATGGGGATGGCGGAATCCCGGCTCGGATCCTTTCGGTGCCCTTAATTGAATCCAATAGATATCACCCTGTTTTATGGTCATCGGCCTTTTTCAGAACTCTGCTTTTATAATATTCCTTGCTTTTTTTCCGCAGCCGTCTTTCCTCTTGTGTTTCTTTGCTATAGGCTGCGTTTAACTCTTTGAGGAGTTTCCGGGATTTGATTTTTTCGAGATAAAACTGGACGGCTTCAGAAAAAATCCGGCTTCGGGACGTTTTTCTTTCTTTAGCCAGTTTGTCGACTTCTTTAAAGAGCTCGTCCGGGATAGATACGGCAGTTTTCATACTTATAGTATTACTATTATTCATGAAATTGTCAATACCCATCTTGCTTAATTTATTTATCCTTCTATCATATATAACGATTGGAAAGATTTGGGCTGGATTGAGAATGAAAGCTTTCTGATTCCCATTATTCAGGCGGATTCCCTTAAACCGCTCATACCTTCACTCAGACAAACCGGACAAGAGATGGCCGAGTCCGTTTTTTCCAATTTTACGGTTTTTATCGACTCTTTTAATGATTCGCCTTATTCCCAATTCCTTGAAGGAGCTGGTGATTATATCCAGGCCTGCTATCATACCCTGTTCGCCCTTATAATCGACATCCTGATTGAAAAACAAATTCTTCCTCCTCCGCCCCAACCCGTCCCGGATTCTTTCGCGGTTTATATTACCCTAGGCAGCGTGTGGAATTGATTTTCGGTCCCCCTCGCGAATAACCAAAAAAAATTCTTGCCCAATCCGCCTCAGAATGCAACGAAAACCGCATACAAATAGTAAAAATTATGAAAGGAGAGGGGATATGAAAGAGATTGTCACCCTTTTGTTTCTATTTACGGTTTTTGCCGGCTGCGCCAAAGCGGATTTAGATAAAAACGAAAATCGTTCGAAAAATCTCGAAAAAGCGACTTTCGCCGGGGGATGCTTCTGGTGCATGGAGCCGCCTTTTGAGAAACTGGAAGGGGTTATTTCTGTAACTTCAGGATACAGCGGCGGCGAGACCGAGAACCCCACCTACGAACAGGTGATTACCGGAAAAACGGGCCATCTTGAGACAGTCCAAATTCTTTATGATCCGGCAGTTATAAGCTATGAGAAGCTGCTGGAGGTATTCTGGAGAAATATTGACCCGACTGATAAAGGCGGACAGTTTGCCGACCGGGGCTCCCAGTATGGGACCGCTGTTTTTTACCACGATGAAAAACAGAAAGAGCTTGCTGAAGAGTCCAAGGAAAAGCTCGATCAATCCGGAAAATTCAACCGGCCCATCGCCACCGAGATCCGGCCTTATTCCAATTTTTACCCCGCTGAAGACTATCATCAGAACTACTACAAAACCCATCCTCTGCATTATAATTTATACAAGAAGGGATCCGGCCGGGAAAGATTCCTGGAAAAAAAATGGCAAGAGGAAGAATCCATGTCTGAAGATGAAAAACTCAAGAATTTTGAAAAACCCAAGGAAAAAGACCTGAAAAAGAAACTGACCCCCCTGCAGTACAAAGTGACCCAAAAATGCGGGACCGAAATACCGTTTAAGAATGAATACTGGAACAACAAGCGGGAAGGCATATATGTGGACGTTGTCTCCGGGGAGCCGCTCTTCAGCTCCACGGACAAGTATCAATCCGGGTCAGGATGGCCCAGCTTCATCCGGCCGCTCGAGCCCGGCAACATTGTGGAAAAGGAAGACCGGAGCCTGCTTTCAGCCCGCACCGAAGTGAGAAGCAAGCACGCGGATTCCCACCTCGGCCATGTGTTCAATGACGGACCTGAGCCCACCGGACTCCGCTACTGCATAAACTCCGCGGCGCTTCGGTTCATTCCCAAAGAGGAATTGGAGAAAGAAGGCTACGGCAAGTACCTGAGCCTTTTTGAAAATAAATAACGCGCAAGTGTTTTACGGGGCCGCACCCTGACTCACCATCTTCCCCATCATAAAACCCTCCTTTCTTGGTGCGGCCCCGTTTTTCTTTACGGCAGCCGGCTGAGCCATTGATAGGTCGGCGCAATGAGGATTTTCTGACCGTTAATGGTTTGACGGCGCCCATTTCACAAATATATAATAAAAACGGGAGTCAACAAAAAAGGTTACCCATTTATCTTGCATATATAAAAACTATTAATTAATAAAAATAATTATTTGACAGAAATGATTATTAATTTTAGAATAAAAAAAGCATAAAAAAAAAGAAAAATTATAAATTTGAAGGAGGGATGACCATGACAAAAGATGACCGCAAGGCCACCACCAATGACGCGGGAATTCCCGTAGCCAGTGACGAGTTCTCGCTTACGGTGGGGCCCGACGGACCCATTCTGCTGCAGGACCATTATCTCATCGAGCAGATGGCCAACTTCAACCGGGAGCGGATCCCGGAACGCCAGCCCCATGCCAAGGGCTCCGGCGCTTTCGGGCACTTCGAAGTGACTCAAGATGTCAGCGCCTACACCAAGGCCGCGGTGTTTCAGCCGGGCACCAAGACGGACACACTCATCCGCTTCTCCACTGTAGCCGGAGAGCGGGGCAGCCCGGACACCTGGCGCGATCTGCGCGGATTTGCCCTGAAATTCTACACCACCGAGGGCAACTTCGATCTGGTGGGGAACAACACACCGGTCTTTTTTCTGCGTGACCCCATGAAGTTCCAGCACTTCATCCGCTCTCAGAAACGCCGGGCGGACTCCGGTCTGCGCGACCACGACATGCAGTGGGATTTCTGGACCCTTTCGCCTGAGTCGGCCCATCAGGTCACCTGGCTTATGGGCGACCGGGGCATCCCCAAGACCTGGCGGCACATGAACGGCTACTCAAGCCATGCCTACATGTGGGTCAACGCCGAAGGCGAGCGGTTTTGGGTGAAGTATCATTTCAAAACCGACCAGGGGATTGAGTTTTTAACCCAGGAGGAGGCCGACCGCATCGCCGGCGAGGACGCTGACTACCACCGCCGCGACCTGTTTGAAACCGTTAAAAAGGGCGATCATCCCAGCTGGACACTGAAGATGCAGATCATGCCCTTTGAGGAAGCCGAAAACTACCGCTTCAATCCTTTCGATTTGACCAAGGTCTGGCCTCACGGCGACTACCCGCTGCATGAGGTCGGACGGCTGACGTTGACCCGGAACCCCACCGACTTTCACACCGAAATCGAGCAGGCGGCCTTTGAACCGAACAGCTTTGTCCCCGGGACCGGACCCAGCCCGGACAAGATGCTGCTGGGACGCCTCTTCTCCTATGCCGACGCCCACCGGGCCCGTCTGGGAGTCAACTTCAAGCAGATCCCGGTCAACCGGCCCAAAGCGGCGGTGCACAGCTATTCCAAGGACGGGGCCATGCGGGTCGAAAACGTAACCGACCCGGTCTACGCCCCTAATTCCAAGGGCGGCCCCAAGGCCGACGGCGAACGTTATCCTGAAGTGGCGACCTGGAAAGCAAGCGGTGATTTCATCCGTGCCGCCTACTCTCTGCATGAGGAAGACGACGATTGGGGGCAGGCCAACACCCTGGTGAACAAGGTTATGGACGACGCGGCCCGCGACCGGCTGGTCTCAAACGTAGCCGGCCACCTTAAAGATGGGGTGACCGAATCCGTCCTCGAGCGCGCCTTCGAATACTGGCGCAATATCGACAAGACAACCGGCGACCGCATCGCCGAGCAGGTCAAAGGCGGTTAATCACGGCGCTGCTGCAGAAAGGCCCCGGTAAAAGAGGCCATCCGTCGCCCGGCCTCTTCAACTTCGACAAAGCCTGGATCCGCATCACTAAAAAACCAGGCTTATCGCTGATAAGAAAGAGATTGCAAAAACATCACCATTTTTTTTGAATTCATGATGAGTATAACACACCACGAACCATGAAAATGATCCCAATGTCATTCCCGGAGCGAAGCACTTTTGAGTGTGTCATTCCGGGGCACGCAGTGCCTCGGCTAATGAGTCCGAACCGGCTCATCAAGCGAAGCCGAATAAGATCCTCACGGCATGCTTCGCAGTCCTCAGGATGACAGCAGAGCTGTCATTTTCTAAGATTATAGGTCAGGTTAAATATTTGACAGATATTCAACAGCTTTTAGGGCGGATTTTTCCTTATCCTTGATCTCCAGCATGACATCAAAATCCAGTCCTTTGGTGTGTTTAAGAAATTTTTTAAATAATCGGAGGTTGATGGTTTCTGAGTGGGCTCCCTTTTTTTCTCCTTCGCTGCTGTAATCGATCATTGATTTTCCATCTTTATCTTTCCATGTTTTCTGTGCCTTTGTGAGAGCCCCACTCAGGCTTTCTCCGTTGTTGAGACATTCATGATGATAGGTGTCAAAGATAATGGGTATATCTGTTTGCCGGTGGATTGAAAGGCAGTCTTTGAGGCTGTAGGACCGGTGGTCATTTTCAATGACCAGTCTTTTTTTGATTTTAAAAGGCAGGTTTTTGTGGTTTTCAATAAATCTTTTGATTGATTCTTCTTTATCTCCGTAAACACCGCCCACATGGATCTGGGTTTTTGCGGAACCGTTGAGTTCCATGGCGTCTAAAACATCACAGTGATAATCCAATTCTTTGATGCTCCTTTGGACAACATCTTTATTTTTGGCGTTTATGAGAACAAATTGGTCGGGATGCATGGATATCCTGATTTTGTGCCTCTTAATGTAAGCGCCTATTTCCTCGAATTCGTTTTTGAAATGTGTCACCCAGTTGAACTGGCAGACCGGGTGGGAGGCAAAAGGAACCAGATCAGAACTGATCCGGAAAAACAGCAAATGATTTTGAACATTGAATTTGAGTATTTTTTTCAAGCAGCTTAAGTTATTGCTGACTTTCTGGATTAAATTTTCTTCAGAATAGTTTCTAAGACGAAAAGTGGAATTCGCGGTGCATCCAATGCTTCTGTTGATGCAGGGATAGCCTATTTTCATTTATTAGATCCCGTGGGGATGTGCAGTCTATAAAAAACCAACTTATTTGATCCGGGTCTCCCACAAAGCCCAGTCTCCGCCAAAGGGAAGAAGGCCCAAATCCGAGGGGCTGGTGGGAGGGGGAACCAGGGCTTCATAAACTTGGAGGGCGTGAGCCTGGCAGCGGGTGAAGCAGGTGGCCGCTTCGGCCAGTTGGGCCAGGGCTTCGTTTCCTTTATCCGGAAAAGCCACGATCACCACACCGTAGGGCACCTCAGATGAATCCAGAGTGTCGATGCCGATGAGCTTTCCGTCTTTGGTGGCGCTGCCCCATGCGGAACACACCGAACATTTTTTTGGGGGAAGGGACTGGTTATTCGCTCCTTCGGGATATTGGGATGTCTCTGGCTGAGGAAGGGTGCAGTTCATCAGAAGAACATCAGTGTAAGAGATGGAATATCCTTTGGATACAGCTCCGTCTGCCATGCCTTTCATGGTTTCGATCCACTCGGGCGTGTATTTTTGAATGTAGTGTTGGTTGGCTTTAAGGGCTTTGATCACTTCCTCTTTGGTGTATTGTTCCAGGGCGGAAGCCCATTTTTCTTGCTTGGTTTTTTCGATAAAGGCGCCCGCCTGTTCACCGTACTGGAATCCCATGTCATAGTCTGAGCCGGATAATATCACCACCGGAAGGATGTCAGGGGGCAGGACTTCCTCGGATGGAGATGCTGAGGATTTCGAGCCGGGAAACAGTAAGGTCAGACTGATACAAATTAAAAAGAAAATTCCTGCTGGTTTTTTTATTGAATTCATCAATATTTCTCCTTATTTTCTTTTTTTCATAATACCTATCTTTGGGACTTTGACAAGAAATTTCTTATTAAAAGCGGAGAAAAAAAGAGAAAACCTCAAGTGTGAAAAACCGGCAGAGCAGGGGATCGTTAAAATGAGAGACCCCATGGAACTGTCTTGTTTATCTGTCCTTCCCTCAGTGACTGGAAAATGAAGATGAATTATTTGAGTTAATTTATAGATAATAATATAGTTTCCATGGTGCGATCCCTTGCCTCCCCTTACCTCGTGACTTGAAAAAGCCTGAGAGAATCAGCGTTGGCTTTTTTTTCTTAAAATAATTATGATATATATCAGACATGGCAAACCGGACCCACTTTAGTAATACCAAAGCTGCGCTTGGCTGCAGCGTTTTTGCTATACTCGGCATAGCTGTTCTAGGCCTTGTGCTTTCTTTATTTACTGAAAATACAGAACTTGCCGCTTCGGTCCGCATACGATGCTTCCTGGGCTTGGCAATCGGAATTGTGATGGCAGTAATCTGGAAGATAGTATCGGTTCATTCAGCCTGATCTATACCTTAGCCTGACCTATACCTTAGAAAATGACAGCTCCGCTGTCATCCTGAGGCCTGCGAAGCAGGCCGTGAGGATCTTATTCGGCTTCTTCTGATGAGCCGGTTCTGACTCATTAGCCGAGGCAGGGCGTGCCCCGGAATGACACACTCAAAGGCACTGCGCTCACCGGAATGACACACTCAAAAGTGCTTCGTTCCTTGGGAAGACATGCCCCTTGTCATTGCGAGGCTTGCGCCCGAGGAGTTGCGAGCTGACATTCCCGCCTGTGAGTCGTGTGCGTATCTGAACACCGGTGCGAGCGGCCCGAGCCCCCGCCGAGTCGTCGAGGCCGTCTGCGATGCCCAGCGGCGACACGAGTTCGACCTCCGTGACGCCGGTCACTACGAGACGGCCACGGAACTCAAGGACGCGGCACGGGAGGCGCTGGCTGCCCATCTCGGCTGCTCGCCTGCGGATATCGCGTTGACCGCTTCGACCGGAGACGGAATCAGCCGAGTTGCGAACGCGCTCGACTGGGAGGCCGGCGACCGCGTCGTCCGCACCGACCTCGAACACCCCTCTGGAGTGTTACCGTGGCGGCGGCTCACCGACGTCGGCGTCGAGGTCGACACGCTCTCGTGTCCCCACGGCCGGCTTCCGATGGAGGCGTATCACGACGCGGTCGCCGATGCCGACCTCGTCTGTTTCAGCTCCGAAAGCTGGTTTCACGGCACGCGGCTGCCGGTCGAAGCGGCGGTCGATATCGCCCACGATGCGGGCGCGCTCGT
>JAWODN010000140.1:0-16426 GCA_046483285.1 Candidatus Aminicenantota bacterium
TAATGATCCGCATGGCCTCCAGGCCGGCGATCTTCGCCGCATCCTTGGTGGCCTTGCGCTGACTGTCGTTGAAATACGCCGGGACCGTGATTACGGCCTTGTCGTGCTTTTGGCCGGTATAATCTTCCGCCGCTTTCTTCAGCTTGCGGAGAATGATGGCGGATAATTCCGGGGGGGCGTATTTTTTGCCCAGCGCTTCTATGCGTACGTCTCCGTTTGACTCTTCGGCAACTTTAAAGGGCACCTGTTCGATTTCTTTGGAAACTTCCTTGTATCTTCGCCCCATAAAACGTTTAATGGAGTAAATGGTGTTTTCGGGATTGGTCACCCGCTGACGCTTTGCGACCTGGCCGACCAGCCGTTCACCTTTTTCGTTGAACGCGATAACCGACGGGGTTGTGCGCCCGCCCTCTTCGTTCTGGATGATGACCGGCTTGTCTCCTTCCATGGCAGCGACAACGGAATTGGTTGTTCCTAAGTCGATTCCTATGATTTTTGCCATAATATCCTCCAATTTTTATAAAATTCAGTTTTTTGTGTTATTCATAGGCATTATATATGTTGAGTGTAACGTTGTCAAGTATTTTTATGTAGTTGTTATCAATTTATTTTTTTAGGCTTAGCATGGATAATAATAAAGGAGCAGGGACAGCCGCAGATGCAAAACGCAGGGCATGACGCTGCGACCCTTCACGGCGGAAAAACGCCGCCGGGAAAAATTCGGTGAGGCGGGGTGATAAAAAAAAAGCCCGCCTGGAGAGGCGGGCCTTGGGTTAACAGGTTTTGATTCGCGCGCTCACTCGGCGTCGGGGTCAATGATGTAATTTTCCTTCATCAGAAGCTGGAGACTTTCTCTGGAATTGCGGATGATGGATTCCGCCATTTTATAGCGCTCTTCTGCGGGGATGTCGATGCGGGCCACACCCTGTTTGATGGCCATGGTGCCCACCCGTACGGCTTCGCGGGGAAAGACTTCCCATTCATCCATGTTGGGAATGATATAGTCTTCGCTGATGCCATTGTCTTCGGCCACCTGGGCCAATTCGCGGGCGGCTTCGATGCACATTTCGTCCGTGATTTTGCGGGCCCGGACATCCAGGGTTCCGCGGAAGATTCCGGGGAATCCCAGGGAGTTGTTGACCTGGTTGGGGAAGTCGGAGCGGCCGGTGGCCACAATGCGGGCGCCGGCTTCCTGGGCTTCCCAGGGCCAGATTTCAGGAATAGGGTTGGCTTCCGCGAAAACAATGGCGTCGTCGGCCATAGAGGCCACCCATTCTTTTTTGATCACACCGGGGCCGGGTTTGGAGGCGGAGATCAGAACGTCCGCATCCTTCATGGCATCGGGAATGTCGCCCTTGATGCCCTTAGCGTTGGTGGTTTCACAGATGTGCCATTTTTCGGGGAATTTTTCTTTTAGAACATCGGCGTCTTCCCTGTCTTTGTGCAGAATTCCTTTGGAGTCGAGCTGTATGATGTTTCCGGAGGTCACACCGGCGGCTATGATCAGCCGCGCGATGGCGATGTTGGCGGCGCCGGCGCCGACCAGAACCACAGAGACATCTTCGATATCTTTCTTGACGATCTTGAGGGCGTTGAGCAGGCCGGCCACAGTCACCAGGGCGGTGCCTTGCTGGTCATCATGCCAGATGGGAATCTCGCATTCCTCGCGGAGAGTATCCAGGATGGTGAAGCACTTGGGATGGGATATGTCTTCCAGATTGATCCCGCCGAAAGTGGGCTGTAAAAGTTTGACGGTGCGGATGATTTCATCTGTGTCTTTGGTGTCCAGCGAAACCGGGAACGCATCCACCCCGCCCAGGTATTTATACAGCAGGGCTTTTCCTTCCATAACCGGGAGGCCGGCTTCGGGGCCGATATCGCCCAGCCCCAGAACCCGGGTCCCGTCGGTGACAACCGCCACAAAATTCCCCTTGTTGGTCATTTCGTAAACTTTTTCCGGATTCTCGTGGATTTCCTTACAAGGACTGGCCACACCGGGTGTGTACCAGATCGCGAAGTCATTGAAATCGCGGATTCTGCACTTGGGCAAAACCATGATTTTCCCCTTATAGTAAGGATGCAGCCGCATGGCGTCTTTGGAAGGCTGTTCAGCCTTGGCCAACAACTCTTCAACCGTTACTTTTTTACTCATTTGATTGCTCCTTTTTCCGTGCGGATCATTCTTTATCATGCCCGCACACGAAACTAAGTATGAATGATGTTAATATTAAATATTAGATATTACACTAGTAATACCAAGCCTGCACTCTTCATAAAAAACAGGAATATTAATTATAAACCTCTTCCCCGCAAAGTCAAGAAAAGTTCCCGGAATTATTGCTCGCAAAATGGAAAAAATCACTTAGATGTGATAATGTCCTCTTAAAAAAATTTTCCGGAGGTGGCAATGATTAAAAAGACCCGGCCCGCGGTTGCGGCGATTCTTGTGACAGCCGTATGTCTGATGTCCGTTCATGGGCGGGACCGCGATCACCATCCAGACCGGCCCTCATCCGGCGGTTTCACGGCGGCTTCGAGCGAAATGGCTCCTCTGATCCAGCGCTATTCGGCCGACAAGCGGTCTCTGGACAAGCATTACAGCATTGGTTTTTCACAGAAGCGGTTTTCCCGCATGGAGACGTTCATCCAAGAATGGCTCGCCCTGCTTAATGACATGGATTTCGACCGGCTTGATTCCGACGGCCGAATCGACTACCTGCTTTTCAAGAACCTTCTCAACCGCGAATGGAACGCTCTCAAAAAGGACAAACAGGACGCTCAGGACGCCCGCCTCCTTCTCCCTTTTGCAAGCAGGATCATCCATCTCGGACAGGAACTGAGGCAAATGAAGTGGATTGAAGGGAAAAAAGCGGCCGGCGAACTGAACCACATCAGGACTCAAGCCGTTCAGGCCGAACAGGCCCTCTCATCCGGTTCAGAAATCAGCAAGACCACGCTGCGGCGGGCCGTTGCCATGACCGGGGAATTGCGCCGGACCCTGAAGGAATGGTTCGGTTTCTACGACGGTTACGATCCGCTCTTCACCTGGTGGGCGGCGGAGACCTACGAGACCGCCCACCAGGCGCTTCAGTCCTATGAGGACGCATTATGGTCCAACCTGGGTGAAGGGGTGCCCGGAGGGGCGGTCTACGCCATCCGCGATCCGGCGGGGCGCGATGTGCTGATGGAAGAGCTGGCCTTTGAATTTATCCCCTACACCCCGGAAGAAATTCTCGCCATCGGATGGAAAGAGATGGAATGGTGCGAGAAGCAGCGCCTGGCCGCTTCCCGGGATCTGGGGTACGGCGACGACTGGCGGAAGGCAATGGAACATGTGAAAAACACCTATGTGGAACCGGGGGAACAGCCGGAAGCCATCCGTTTTCTTGCCTTCGAGGCTATTGATTTTCTGGAAGAACATGACAGCCTGACCATTCCGCCCATGGTCAAAGAGCTCATCCGCATGAACATGATGCCTCTCCAACGCCAGCAGTCCACCCCGTTTTTCACAGGAGGCGAAGTCATCAGCGTGGCATACCCGGCGGATACGGTGCCGTTCGAACGCAAAATCTCAACCATGCGGGGAAACAACCCCCACTTCTCCCGGGCCGTGGTCCATCACGAGCTTGTCCCCGGACACAACCTCCAGGGATTCATGGCGGCGCGCCACCGGACCTACCGCCGGCCGTTTCAGACAAGCTTTTACGGCGAAGGCTGGCCGCTTTACTGGGAGATGCGGCTCTGGGACATGGGATTCCAGCGTTCCCCCGAGGACCGGCTGGGCATGCTCTTCTGGCGGATGCACCGGTGCGCCCGGATCATCTTCTCCATGAGCTTTCACCTGGGCCGGATGAGTGTTGACGAGTGCATCGATCTTCTTGTCGACCGGGTGGGCCACGAGCGGGCTCTGGCCGAAGTGGAGGTCAAGGCCCATCTCAGCGGAAGGGCTTACGGGGGCCGGCCCCTGGCCCAAATTTCCTACTTGACCGGCGGGCTGCAGCTCCGGGCGCTGTCGAAAGAGCTTGTGGATTCGGGACAAATGACGGCGAAAGAGTTCCATGACGCCGTGCTGCTGGAAAACAGCATACCCATCGAGCTTCTTCGGGCTAAATTGACCGGGCTGACACTTGAGCCGGACCACACCGCCCGGTGGAGATTTTATGAGGAACTGGAGTGAATTGTCACCCTGAAGAGCGAAGCGGCGAAGGTTTTGGCTGCTCCGGCTTTTTGTGACGGCTCCGTTTCCTTCAGCGCCGCCGTTTGGGAACCTTGGGGCTTCTTGGAAGCCCTCAGGAGGACACAAGAGTATTTATTCACCGGTGCAGGAAGCACCGCTCCGATGCTTCACTTCCAGGGCGCTTGGTGGCGATCATGACCATTTTTCTTTCATCAGCCGCCGCGATGACGTCCTGGTCGCGGACGGAGCCGAGCGGAAAGATGATGCCCCTGATTCCGTGTTCCGCCGCCAGTTTCACCACATCAGGGAATGGCATGAACGCATCGGAGGCCATCATACAGTTTTCCGGGCCGTAACCGCGGCGGGAAAGACGGATGGCGTCCTCGGCCGCGTCGATCCGGCTTCTCTGTCCGGATCCGATCCCATGGATTTTATCCGGCTTGCCGATGACGATGGCGTTGGAGCGGGTGAAACAGGCCACATTCCAAGTGAAGATCGCCGCTTGGAGATCATCACCGGTGGGTTTGATTTCTGAAACCGCCTCCACTTCCTCCGGTGACGTGATGCGGGAATCGAACCGTTTCTGGACCAGCAGGCCGCCGGCCACGCGCTTGAATTCCAGATCAGCGTCCCGGCCGGGCTGGTTGAGGTCCGCTCCCATCCGGACTATACGGAGGGGTTTGCGGCCGGAAAGGACCTCCAGCGCATCGTCATCAAAACCGGGGGCATAGACCACTTCCACATTGCGCCCTTTCTCCACCACAGCTTGGGCGGTCTCCTTATCCACCGTGTGATTGAACACATCCACACTTCCGAAATTGGACAAGGGGTCGCAGCCCCAGGCCTTGCGGAAAACTTCGGCCGGCTCATCCCCCATGGCCACCCCCGACGGCATTTCATGCTTGATCAGCACGCATATCTTTTTGTCCGGATAAACGGCGGTCAATTTCCGGGCCAGGCGCTGGCCCAGGTCCATATCACCGACATTGATATAGCCCAGCCCCTTGCTGCCCTGCTGCAGGACCTCAAGGGTGGCCATATTGGGGCCGGCGGCGCCTTCTTCCTGGTAAAAAGCGGCCGGATAGCCGGGATTCTCCCCGTATCGCATGCTCATTTTTTTGCGGAAGGTCAGGTTTCCCACCTGAAGCTTGTCTCCAAAGTCTTCTTCCACTTGCCGGCGGTACTGCCGGCGGGTTTCTTTTCCGTATTTATCCATGGGTTTCCGTCCTTTCATGCCTGTTTATGACCGCCGCCCGGCTGAGGGCGGGATCGAATTCTTCTGAAAACACACACATCACCGCCACCCGGAAATCCGGTTCTCCCGCCGGAGGGCGAAGCGCCGCATAGACATCTTCCGCGATCTCCTCAGGAGAATCTCCAAACAGACCGGCCTCCAGCGGCTCCCCGGAAAAAGAGGGCAGCGGGTTCTGGTCCGGGCCTGCATAAGTGGCGATAAGACGCCCTTTTCCCGGAATCAAGGGAAAATCATAATGGCAGCGAAGAGAGTCGTCATTGCCGGCCTTTTTTATGATACTCAAGCAGGCGCGCTTCTTATCCACGGCGCACCCGCTTATCCTGGGGGTATAATTAGGCTTGTCCGGCTCATAATCCCAGCTTTCCAGGCTTTCGGTCAGGGTTTTAACCGCACTTTTCTCCGGCTCGAGATGCGAGACGATATCCCGGGTGTGATTGCCGTTGGAGACCGCCAGGAAGGGGGCGATATGCAGGGAAGGGTAAATCAAAAGCTCCGGGTCGCCCTGCTTCAGAATTTCCGTGTCCAGGGGAAGGACCCGGGCCTTGCCGCCTTCATATTCCATACGCCGGGACCGGCTGGACGGCGAGCGCCCGGTCACGGCATACACGGTGACGAGTTTTTCCGCCGGCCGGTCCAGGCCGATGATGATGACCCGCCCCGGGTACCGCATGCCGGCTAATGATGTGAGATCAGAAGACATCCGCGTCTCTCCTCCGTATAGTGAATCAATCAGGTATATGGTAAAACAAAAACCGGGGGAACTCAATCGGCTTTTTAAGGTGTCATTCCGGCTGTCTTTGCCGCCCGGAAGCGCGCCGCGGCGAGGAACGGCTCATGTTGTGAAGAAGAGATGGGAAACCGCTTTACACCGTGGGCGGGGATGTTTATTATAAAGCGATGGAGCTATATCACAAGACGGAGGACACATGAAGAACAATAACACCCCGGTCAAAGCTTACAAAAACCTCGACTTTCTCAGGTCCGAATATGCCCGCACCATCCGTATCCTGAGTGAATATCTGGAACCGGAACGCCGTTTGAAAGATAACAAGGTGAATAATACGGTTCTGTTCTTCGGATCCGCCAGAATTGATGCCGACGATAAAAAGGCCCCCTTGTACAACTTTTACTGGGAGGCGGAGGAGCTGGGATTCCGTCTTGCCGAGTGGGCGATCGATCTCAAACCCAGAGGGAAAAACTTCGTCATCTGCACCGGCGGCGGCGGCGGCATCATGGAAGCCGCCAACAGAGGCGCCCACCGGGCCGGAGGCAAATCCATCGGCATGAACATCTCCATCCCCCATGAACAGAAAGCGAATCCCTATATCTCCCCGGAACTGGCCTTCGAGTTTCATTATTTCTTCATGCGGAAGTTCTGGCTGGTCAACAAGGCCCGAGCCATCGTGGCGTTTCCCGGCGGTTTCGGAACGCTGGACGAAATTTTCGAAACCCTGACCCTGATTCAGACGGATAAAATCCACCGGGAGGAAATTCTGATTCTTTTGTACGGAGAAGAGTACTGGGAAAAAATCATCAACTTCCATGCCCTGGTGGAAAACAAGACCATATCCCCTGGAGACCTGTCGTTATTCACATACAGTTCCGACCCGGAAGAAGCATTTATCTTATTGAAAGAACGGCTGTCCAAGTACTTGAAGATTAACGTGAAGGACACGGGAAGGGCTGAGTGAATGACCAAAAGACGGCGCCGCTTTTATCAAAAAAGCATTCGGGCCGGCGCGATGCTGCTCCCTTTGATTCTGGCTGTTTCCTGCACCACCATCCGGACCGGACCTCCGGGCCCGGTGCAGACCGGGATCGCCTCCTGGTATGGTCCGGGATTCCACAGTAAAAAAACATCCAGCCAGGAAATCTACAATATGCATGACCTGACGGCCGCCCACCAAACCCTTCCCTTCGGGACCCGGGTCATGGTGACGAATCTCAACAACAACCTTTCGGTGGAAGTGAGGATCAACGACCGGGGTCCTTTCGTGAAGGGCCGGATCATCGACCTCTCCTATGCGGCCGCCCGGGTTCTGGATATGATCGGAAGCGGCACCGCTCCGGTGCGCCTGGAAATTTTAAATGCGGACGGACCTGAACTCCCCACAGTCCGGTACGCCGTTCAGGTGGGATCCTTTGTCCGGAAACAGAACGCCCAGGCGCTTCTCTCCCGCCTTCAGCACAAATACCAGGGGGCCTATCTCGAGCGATATCCAACCCGCCACCGGATTTACTGGCGGGTCCGAATCCGGGCGGAAAGCCGGAAGGAGGCCGAATCCCTGGCCGGACAATTGGAGCGCGACGGCTACGCCGTCTTTGTGATTGAAGACTGAAACCCATTTCCGGGGAGACTTCCCTGAAAAAACGATGGACTTTATGATCTGCGGCGGCACACAAAGTCCCCTGGGGTTCCGAAGTCAGGACTTTTCCCGCTTGAACAGATAGGCTGAATCTTTCAGCCGGTTGGCTGTACCGTCATGGACCGCGAAGCGCCTCCCGCTCCACATCGAAGCTCCGGCGTATTCCCCCCGTTTGTTCACCGCGTAGTAATTCAACTGAAACCGGGGTCGGCCTTGTTCATCCAGGCGCTCCGGCCAGAAGCGGGCTTTTTCCGCCACCCGTTTTAAAGCCCGGAGACAGGCCTCTTCCGGAGAATGTCCGTCCTTCATGAATTCCACCACCATGTGACTGCCGCAGGTCAGAATATTGGCTTCACCCAATCCGGTTGATCCGGCAGCCCCGGCGTCATTATCCACGTAAAGCCCGGCCCCGATAATGGGAGAGTCCCCTATCCTTCCCGGTATTTTAAAAAAGAAGCCGCTGGTGGTGGTCACACCGGCCAGATCTCCGGCGGTATTCAAAGCGCAACAGTTGATCGTTCCATGGGATTCCACTGCCGGTCGGATGTCCTCGTCCAGCTCTTCGGACTTGGGGGGATACCAGTAGTCCTGAGCCGAGAGCTGCTCTTTTCTCCGCAGCCAGATTTTGCGGGAGTTTTCAGTCAAAAGATTCTCTTCCTTGAATCCATGGGCGCGGGCGAATTCGAACGCCCCTTTTCCGGCGAGCAGGGCATGCCCGGTCCGCTCCATCACCAGCTTGGCGACTAAGGAGGGATTTTTGATATTCCGCAGGCCGGCCACGGCGCCGGCGTTATGGGAGGGGCCGTGCATTACCGATGCGTCCAGTTCCACGACACCGTCCTCATTGGGCAGGCCGCCGTACCCGACGGAAATATCCTCCGGGTCATTCTCCACAATGTTGACCCCGGCGATGGCCGCGTCAAGGGGACCCGTTCCCTCTTTCATCAGCCTCATGGCTTTTTCTGTGGCCGGCATGCCGTTTTGGCTGGATACGGCGATATAACGGCTCTCTTGATTCCGGGCGTGAAGTTTCAACCCGCCCCGGGATAAAAGAGCGGCTGCGCCGGCTCCCACCCCTGATTTAATAAAATTTCGCCGTGACAGTTTCATTTTCATTCATTCCTCCGGTATTGTTTTCTTTCATCGATATATTCTTAATCTGACCTATTGCTTATTATTTAAAAAATGGTTTTCTTATGGCATATGGAAATCAGGTATGGCTTGTGCTCCCTTCAGCCACACCTGAATTCCATACAGCCACAACAACCTCATTCCGTTAATAAATCATAGCTCAAGTGAAATCCCTATTCAAAATACGTGCGAAGGACGGCATGGCTGGAGGGGACCCCCGCCCGCAGGCAGCGAGGACGGGGGAGAAAGCCGTGCCAGGACCCTTCTCCCGATTTACATCGCTTTTTGTGAGCTTTACTCATGATGAATGCATAAAAAAATTAAGCCATATGCGTGGTTTCCAGGCAAGTCCATATTCCCGGAACCCCATGCTTTATACAGATTTAACTGCTTACCGCACCAAAAGTCAATACCGGTGTGACAGATATGCAGGCCAGCATGATAACAGGCAGGATCCCCAGCCGCTTCGTTCCTTGGGATGACAAGAGGATGCGGTCCTCAGAAAGACGCCAGAGAGCCTCCGGGTATGGATTTGACAGCCCCCCAATGAGCATGTATAAACTTGACTTATACCATAGAAAATGGTTTCCTTGCGGCCATGGGAGCGGGTGATGGATCGCCGCCACGCGGATGTCCCCAGCGAGGACATCCGCTCCTATTCCGGCTTCGCTCCCCTCTCCTGCGGAGAGGAACCCTGCCCGCTCAGCCTTCATACGGGCCGGCTTATCCATCATCCCGCCCCCATAGCCACAGTTCATAAGTGATTTTCATGGTTCGTAGTGTATAATACTCATGATGAATTCATAAAAAAATGGTTCGGGCGGGCCGAATCTCACCGCATCTGCGGCCATCCCGGCCCATTCATCATTCAGGTTAGCCTGGCCGAGGGAGATGTCCTGTGAATGAAAATAAAGAAAAAAAAGAATCGCTTGATTTCATCCGAACCATTATCGAAGCCGATATCGCCTCCGGAAAACATCAGGGCCGCGTCCACACCCGCTTTCCCCCGGAACCCAACGGTTATCTTCACATCGGGCATGCCAAGTCCATATGTTTGAATTTCGGTTTGGCCCGTGAGTACAACGGATTGTGCAATCTCCGCTTCGATGACACCAATCCAACCAAGGAGGAAGCCGAGTATGTGGCGTCCATCAAAAACGATGTGCGCTGGCTGGGGTTCGATTGGGAGAGCAGGGAATACTACGCATCAGATTATTTCCAAAACCTGTATGAATACGCGCTTGAACTGATCAAGCAAGGAAAAGCCTTTGTCTGCGACCTGAGCCCGGAAAAGATTCGGGACTACCGGGGAACATTGACCGTTCCGGGAAAAGAAAGTCCTTACCGCGGCCGCTCTATTGATGACAATTTGAATTTGTTTGAACGAATGAAAGCCGGTGAATTTCCCGACGGATCCCGGACACTGAGGGCAAAAATCGACATGGCCGCGCCCAATCTGAACATGCGGGACCCGGTGATTTACAGGATTTTGCACGCGGAACATCACCGCACCGGGAACAAATGGTGCCTTTATCCCATGTATGATTTCGCTCACAGCCTTTCCGATTCTCTTGAAAAGATCACTCATTCCCTCTGCACTCTCGAATTCGAAGATCACCGCCCGCTTTATAATTGGTTTCTGGATGAGCTGGATATTTTCCGGTCGAGGCAAATTGAATTCGCACGCCTGAACCTGACCCACACGGTTATGAGCAAACGTAAACTGCTGCAGCTGGTCAAGGAAGGACGGGTCAAAGGCTGGGACGACCCCCGGATGCCCACCATATCCGGCCTCCGGCGGCGGGGGTATACGCCGAAATCCATCCGGGATTTTTGTTCGCGGATCGGATTGGCTAAAAGAGAAAGCATGGTGGAAATCGCCCTTTTGGAACATTGCCTGCGGGAAGACCTCAATCAGCGCGCGCCGCGGGTTATGGTGGTGCTCAATCCTCTCAAAGTGATCATCGACAATTATTCCGAAAACCAGGTGGAAGAAATTGAAGCCGTCAACAATCCTGAAGACGAATCCATGGGAACCCGAACCGTGCCTTTTTCAAAAGAACTCTACATCGAACGGGAAGATTTTCATGAAGACCCGCCGCGGAAATTTTTCCGCCTGGCTCCGGGAAGAGAAGTCAGGCTGAAACACGCCTATTACATCACGTGTGAGCGGGTGGTCAGGGATGACGACTCCGGTGAAATCAAGGAAATTCACTGTTCTTATGACCCGGAAAGCCGGGGAGGCTGGACCAAGGACAACCGGCGGGTCAAAGGAACCCTGCACTGGGTTTCGGTTCCCCATGCCGCCGATGTTGAAGTCCGGCTATATGAACATCTGTTCACAAAAGAAAATCCTTTCGACATTGAAGACGGCAAAGATTTTAAAGATTATCTGAATCCCCATTCGCTCCAGGTTCTGAAACACAGCAAAGCCGAGCCGGGACTGACCGGCTCCCTGCCCGGAGAGCGCTTTCAGTTCCTCCGTCAGGGATATTTTTGCGTGGACCCGGATACTTCAGGGGACCACCTGGTATTCAACCGGACCGTTTCTCTCCGGGACACTTGGGCCAAGATTCAGAAAAAGCAGGAGCATAATAAAAAATAACCACACCCTCAATCCGGGTTCAATGCTCCACAAGCTTTTCCAATATTTGTTTTTTATTCTATCCTGAATGATGAGCGGGCCGAGATTGCCGCAGATGCGAGGCGCAGGGCATGACGCTTCGGTCCTTCACCGCGAATGCCCTGCAATTATGTTTTCATTGACAATAACCTGAAAACTTTACTATCCTTAAATATCCATAGGACGCCGTTGCCGATAAATTTTTTCATATACATATAAAGGAGGAATCATCATGAAACCTAAAGATAAACCCAAAGATCCCTGCTTTTCATCCGGCCCGTGTGCCAAGCATCCCCACTATTCCCTGGATGAGCTCAAAGACGCGCCGCTGGGCCGGTCTCACCGGAGTTCCCTGGGAAAAGGCAAACTGGCTGAATCCATAAAGCGGACCAAAGAAATCCTCGATCTCCCGGACGATTATCGCGTCGGTATCGTTCCCGCCTCTGATACCGGGGCCTTTGAAATGGCGATGTGGTCTCTGCTCGGCCCCCGCGGGGTGGATGTTTTTGTTTGGGAGTCTTTTTCCAAAGGCTGGGCCACTGATATTCAAAATGAGCTTAAGCTGGAAAACGTGCGGATCTTCCAAGCCAATTATGGAAAGCTTCCCGATCTTTCCCAGGCGGATTTTAACAATGATGTGGTGTTTGTCTGGAACGGGACCACCAGCGGTGTCAAGGTCCCCAACGGGGATTGGATCCCGGATGACCGGTCAGGTCTGACTCTGTGCGACGCCACTTCCGCGATATTCGCCATGGATCTCCCTTATCATAAGCTTGATGTTATCACCTATTCCTGGCAAAAGGTTTTGGGCGGAGAAGCGGCACACGGCATTCTGATTCTTTCACCGCGCGCCGCGAAAAGAATTGAGACCTACGATCCGCCTTGGCCCATGCCGAAAATTTTCCGGATGAAAAAAAAGGGCAAGCTCAGTGAGGGCCTTTTCAAAGGCTCCACCATCAACACCCCTTCCATGCTGGCCAATGAAGATTACCTCGCCGCTTTGAATTGGACGGAATCCATCGGCGGACTCCCCGGGCTGCTGCGCCGGAGCGCTGATAATCTGAAGGTATGGGAGAATTTCGTTGCCCGGCACGATTGGATCGATTTTTTAGCGGAGAAGCCCGAAACCCGTTCCAATACCAGTGTTTGTTTCCGCGTTGACCTTCCGGAAGACAAGATCAAAAGAATGATTCAAATCCTTGCCGAGGAAGAAATCGCATATGACTGTGGTTCCTACCGGGACGCACCTCCCGGGCTGCGTTTCTGGAGCGGAGCCACAGTTGAGAAATCTGACCTGGAAATCGTCACCCAATGGCTGGAGTGGGCGTATAATCAGGTAAAAAGTTAAAATTTTAAAGTTTAAGAGACATCCGATAGCGGTAACCCAGATCCTTTTTCTTAAACTCGAGAGAACTGATCACCTCTAATTCGGGAAAGTTCCATTTGGCAATACACGCGTAGACTTCCTGGTGTCCCTTCGCACGGGCATATTGAATGATTTTCCGGTGCAACTGTGTGGAAACCCCCCGCCTGCGGTAATTACGGGACACATAAGTGATCTGCAAATAAAACTCAGGAGTGGTCCACTCCGGCGAAACAGGAAGAATGTCATACATGGTGTCCACTTCCGGGGTGCCCAGAGAGGGATAACCCATCAAAAAACCAATGATGCGGTTGCCGGTTTCAGCGACAAAAAACTTATACTTATTGCCCGGTTTAAGATAACGGCTGCGGTAGTCGCCGGCTCCCGATTGGATTTTCACTTTCGGAAATTTCTCCGCCAACTCCGCTTCCATCTCCCGGACCAGGTCCAGAACCTGCTCTAAATCTTGGGGTGAATATTCCCGAACAAGAATGGATTGATCGGCTTTCTTCAAAAAAATGCTCCTCCTCTATCCTGAATCATCCACTGAATGGGCATAAACACACCCGGAATGATGAAAAATCAGCCCCGCCTCCTCAGCCAGGCATGTCATCTCATATTCAAATCACTTGATTTCAGGAAGCACGATTCCAGAGACCTGATGGCTTTCCAACAGCCGGTTCAAATCAGAAAGATCGATGCGGATCAATTCGTCAAAGCGGGCCTTATGTTTGATCAGCCTTTCCTTGAGAACCTGGTAGACTTCCTTTTGCTGCTGGTTGGGAGCGAAATCCACATTTTTGGATAAATCCTCAGCCAGAACAGAAAACTTAAAATACAGCTTCTGCGGATACCGGAATGACTTTGTGTCTCCCTCAGCGATAATCGGTTGGAAAAGCTCATCTTCCACAGCCTTGAGTTTGTCGTTGAAATGATCCAGGGCCCGAAGGATTTCAGCTCGGCCGTCACCTGCTCTTAGAACAGACTTGAGGTCGAGGCACTGCCTGCGCATCCATTCGATCCGGCTGATCGTATCCGAAACCGTATTCAGGTCCTCACGAACTTTCATTTGCATGGCCACCAGTTTCTGAATGTCAGCAATTGTTCCTTCCGAATGAGGATCCTTTTTCACTTCAAGCGGGCGGGTCAATTCATGTCTTCCCGCACGGAGCTCAACCGTATATTCACCTGGAGCCGCCATGAAACCCCGGAAACCGGCGAATCCTCCCCAGCTCAACAGCGGAATCCAACCCTCCCGGATCCATGTCTTATAAAATCTTTTCTCCTCCACCACATGGGGATTGCCTTCGGGCTTGGTGCGCAGTTTGGTCTGCCGGGCTCCCGGATGGCGCAAGTCCCAAGTGACCCGGTTGATGCCGCGGTTCCGGGTACCAATCAAGGTGTCCACTTCCCGTCCCTGTGCATCCCGAATAGTGAGGGTCACCGATCCGCCGGGAATGTCCTTTAAGTAGTAGTTTATATAAGCGCGGGGGGATAAGGACGGCCCGCCCACAACATTATGAAGCCGGTAGGCAAAACGGGGTTCAAATAAATGGACATCCGATTGGAGCACATCCTGAGTAAGCTGCTGAAGCGGCGAGATATCATCCATAATCCAGAAGCCGCGGCCGTAGGTTGCCACTACCAGGTCATTGAAATGCTCCTGAACCACCATATGATGCACGGGTGCGTGGGGCAGATTATTCTGCAGCGGCTGCCATATTTCCCCATCATCAAACGAAACATAGATGGCGTTTTCCGTTCCCAAATAAAGAAGGCCTGGTTTTACCGGATCTTCATGAACCCAGTGGCAGTAGCTGAATACATCGACAGGAATGCCGTCCACGATTTTGACCCATGTTTTCCCGTAATCTGTGGTTTTATATACAAAAGGATCGCGGTTATTCATCTGATGAAAATCGACCGTTACATAGGCTTTGCCGGCTTCATAACGGGACGGTTCCACATTGGAAAAGGTGCCCCACTCAGGCAAGTCGGGAATATTCGCAGTGACATTGGTCCAGTTTTCTTCTCCATCCCGGGTGACATGCAGCATTCCGTCATTGGTCCCAGCCCAGATGCACCCTTTTTCCACCGGGGATTCCGCGATGGTAAAAACCACGCATCCGTATTCAACCGCCAAATTGTCCCGGGTCAATCCGCCGGAAGGTCCCATCTTGCTCTCATCATTGGTGCTGAGGTCTGGACTTATCAGTTTCCAGGAGCGTCCGCCGTCAGTGGTCTGATGAACATGCTGGCTGCCGACGTAAACTTTATTGTGGTCATGCGGAGATATATGAATAGGAAACGTCCAATTAAAACGAAATTTGGCTTCCGCCGCATGAGTTCCGTAAATGGATTCCGGCCAGACATGGGCGGTAGTGACATGCCCGGTACGGTAGTTGGCACGTTCCAGCATGGCATTGTAGTTGCCGCCCCAGACAATATCCGGATCGACCGGATCAGGTATGATATAACCGCATTCCCCGCCGGCCGTGCGTTCCCAAAAATTCCCGGTTTGATCCCAGCCGGAAAATTGCGAGCCTGTCATTGGTCCCCGGTACGCCGGACCGTCCTGCCGGCCGCCATAAACATAATAGGGGACCCGGTTATCAACAGCCACATGATACATTTGGGCGATAGGGAGATTGACCCTTTCCCATGATTTTCCCCGGTTAAGAGTGATGATGACACCTCCGTCATCTGAAACCATCATACGGTCCGGATTCTCCGGATCGGCCCACATGTCATGGCAGTCTCCACTCCACGGCATCACTTCGGCAGTGTATCCTCCGTCCAAAGTCCGGCTGATGCTGTTGGCTGCGAAATAAACCTCATTCTCATCCACCGGATTGACCATGATCCGGGATGCATAATGAGGCCTTTCGTTCAACAACCGGTTATAACTGACCCGCCTCCAGATGTCGCCGCCGTCTTCTGAACGCCAAAGGACTCCCCGGTTGGGATGCCCGGTTTCAATCAGAGCGTAAACCACTTCCGAATTGCTGGGGGCCACCGCCAGGCCGACTTTACCGATGGGGGGGGCCGGGAGTCCGCGTCCGGTCAAACGTTTCCAGGTGTCCCCGCCGTCTGTTGATTTCCAAATACCGCCGTTGGGGCCGCCGCTGAAACGCCCCCAGGTGTGAATGACCAATGGCCACATTCCAGCGAAAAGAATCCGGGAATTATTCGGATCCATGGCAATTTCGAAGCATCCGGTGTCTTCATCCACAAACAGCACCTGTTCCCAGGTTTTGCCGCCGTCCTGCGTCCGGTAGACCCCTCGTTCTTTCTGCGGACCGTAGCAATGTCCCAAAGCCGCCACAAAAACGATGTCCGGATTTTGGGCGTCAATGGCGATCCGGCCGACGCGCCCGGATTTTTCCAGGCCCATATGATGCCAGGTTTTGCCGGCGTCCGTGGATTTATACACTCCGTTTCCTATGGAAACATTGCTGCGTATAAAGGCTTCTCCGGTTCCGGCCCATACAACATTATGATTCGAAGGGGC
>JAWODN010000128.1:0-17480 GCA_046483285.1 Candidatus Aminicenantota bacterium
ACGACACCCTGGCCCAGCGCTGTTTCGAGTTTGTCCCCCTCTGGGGTATTGCCGTGTTCTTTCTCTACTCCATGCGCCGAGTTGACTGTCCGCGCTGCGGGGTAAAGGTAGAGCGAAGGCATTTCTCCTTTGAGCACCAGATATATCCCCTGAGAAAAGGTCACTTTTCCCATCAATTGATCCAGCGGATAACCGCGGATAAGAATTTTATTGGGCTTAACATCACTGACGGCCGTCTTCCAATGCAGATCACTCATCATTCACCTCTTATCTTAATCCTGAACCTATATCTCATCATGACTTATTACATAGCCTGATCTATTAGCCTGATCTATTACTTAGAAAATGGTTTCCTTGCGGCACATGGAATTCAGGTATGGCTAAATCTTCAAGGTCGCTTCAGCCATACCTGAATTCCATAAAGCCGTAACAACCTCATTCCGTTAATAAATCATACCTCAAGTGAAATCCCTATTCAAAATC
Organism: Candidatus Aminicenantota bacterium; assembly: GCA_046483285.1. Classification (GTDB taxonomy): domain Bacteria; phylum Acidobacteriota; class Aminicenantia; order Aminicenantales; family Aminicenantaceae; genus CAYRTV01. Next base: position 484 of record JAWODN010000128.1, read on the forward strand.
CGCGCCAGTCGCGGCACGGCTGGAGGGGGCCCCCCGCCCGCAGGCAGCGAGGACGGGGAAGGAAGCCGTGCCGGGACCCTTCTTCCCATTTTCATGGTTCGTGGTGTGTTATGCTCATGCATCAGCGGCAACCCCCCCGGTTTATTTATCAACCGGGCTTGCTGTGCTGCCGTCAGGTTGTTTTTATAATAAGACAGCCTATTTATTATGCGGGTGCCACAATTTCTGTGGAAAACACTTCAATCAAATCTCCGGGTTTAATGTCATTGAAGTTTTGAATGCCGATTCCGCATTCGTAACCTTTCTTTATTTCCGTAACATTTTCTTTGAGATGTTTAAGAGAAGATATGCTGCCTTCATGGATAACATTTCCATCCCGGATAACTTTAGCTTTAGCGTTTCTGGAAATTTTACCATCTTTAACCAGGCAGCCTGCAACAGCGCCTACTTTGGAAATGCGAAAAACCTGTTTAACCGCGGCCCTTCCAAGGAACACTTCTTTTTTAACCGGTTCCAACATCCCCTTGAGAGCCTTTTTAACATCATCAATCAATTCATAAATAACATCATAAACCCTGATTTCTATTCCTTCCTTTTTTGCGACATCCATGATTTTTTTGCTGGGCTTGGTGTTGTAACCAATGATAATTGCATCCGTGGTCACTGCCAAATTGATATCGGATTCGGATATTTTCCCCGTTGCGCAGGAAACAAGTTTGACATTGACTTCATCCGTACTCAAATTGGGGAGAATATCATTCAAAACTTCTGCAGAACCATGCACGTCTGTTTTAACAATAAAGGAAAGCTCCTTGGTTTCACCCTCGTCAATATTTTTAAAGAGCTGGTCCAAGGACATATGTTCCGCCTTTCCGATTTCCTTTTGTTCTTTCTTTTTTGATTTTCTGAAGTTGACAATTCTTTTTGCCAGTTCCATATCCGGAAGCACTTGGACTGATTCTCCGGCTACGGGAACGTCGGTAAATCCCATAATTTCCACCGGGGCGGAAAGACCGGCTTCCGTGATTCCTTTTCCCTTTTCATCGAAAAGAGCCTTAATTTTCCCTGAAGTGTTCCCGGAAATAAAAATATCTCCCCGTTTAAAGGTACCGTTTTGAATTATGACCGTACCCACCGGACCCTTGGAAGTGTCCATCCGGGCTTCCAAAACCACTCCTTGCGCCGGAACATCGGGGTGCCCTTTGATTTCCTCCATATCGCTGAGCAGGACGATCATCTCCAGCAATTCATCCAAATTTGTTTTTTCAGTGGCGGATATTTCAACCGAAATGGTTTCACCGCCCCAATCTTCGGTTAAAAGACCTTCTTTGGACAGCTGCTGTTTGACCCTGTCAATGTCGGCGTTGGGCCGGTCGATTTTATTTATTGCCGTTATAATAGGAACTCCGGCAGCCCGGGCATGCTGGATCGCTTCTTTGGTTTGAGGCATGATTCCATCGTCTGACGCAATGACCAAAACGACGATGTCGGTGAGAGTGGCGCCCCGTGCGCGAAGCCGCGTGAAAGCTTCATGGCCCGGGGTGTCAATGAACGTGATTCTTTTTTTATTCACTGTGATTTGGTAAGCCCCTATATGCTGGGTGATTCCTCCTGATTCCCGTCCGACTAAATTGGATTTTTGTATCGCATCCAGCAGAGTGGTTTTTCCGTGGTCGACATGCCCCATAATCGTGACCACGGGTGGACGGGGAACTAATTTATCTTTTTCTTTTTGGATTCTTTTTTGTATTTCCTCCTCCATGGATATGACTTGAATGTCCACGGAAAGAACTTTTGATATATCCGCCGCCAAATCAGGTGTGATCACGTTATTGACGCTCAATTCCAGCCCCCGCCCGCTGAGTTTGTCCAATAAGCTGCGAGCTTTTATTTCTAAAATATCCGCCAGCTCTTTAATATTCGTTCCCTCGCGGATAAAATGCTGCGGGCTTTTTCGTTCAGGTTTTGAAGGCGTTTTGCTGCTTTTTATATTTTTTTTCTTTGTCATCATGGTTAACCTTGATAATTTTTCTTATGACTCGATAATATCTATTTTCCATCCGACTAATTTCGATGCCAGCCTGACATTCGCTCCTTTTTTTCCTATCGCCAGGGAAAGCTGGTCCTGCGGAACTTTAGCCCGCAGCAGTTTTTTTTCTTTATCCAGAACAACAACGCTGTCCGCTTTCGCAGGGCTGAGAGCCGCGTGAGCGAATTCAGCCGGATCTTCCGACCATTGAATCACATCAATTTTTTCTCCCTGCAGCTCTTTACTGATGGAAAGAATGCGGTTGCCTTTTATCCCAATGCAGGCCCCTATGGGATCGATGTCTTTTTCTTCCGTATGAACAGCGACCTTCGCTCTCTCCCCGGGTTGACGGATGATGTCCTTTATTTCAATACTGCCGTTGGATATTTCAGGAATTTCAATTTCAAGCAGCTTCAGCAGGAAGGTGTCATCAGTGCGGCTGATAAAGACCTGGGGACCTTTGGCCTCCCGGTGAACCTGCATAATCACGCCCTTTATTCTGTCTCCGCGCTGAAATCTTTCTCCGGGGATTTTTTCTCTTTCCGGCAGCATAACTTCGGTTTTATTCACTTCCAGCACGATATTTTTCTGTGCTTCCACCCGGCGCATGACTCCTGTTATCACTTCACCTGTTCTGGGGAAAAATTTTTCGTAAACGCGTTCCTGCTCGGCGACACGGAATTTTTGAAAAATCACTTGCTTGGCCGCTTGAGCGGCGATTCGCCCTAATGTGTCGGAAGGCAGATCGATTTCTATATACTGGCCGGGTTTAGCGGCGGCGTCAATTTTTTTGGCGTCTTCCAAAGAAATTTCGGAAGCAGGATCGGATGGATTTTCATTGATCTGTTTAACTGAAAACACCCTGAGTTCCCCTTTTTCGGGTTTGAAAAGAACATGAACTTCTTCATTTTCACCGAAATATTTGGCGGCGGCCACTTGCAAAGACTCTTTGATGGCGTTGATGATGACCTGTTTGTCCAAATTCCGCTCTTTACTGAGCTGAAGAATGGTATTCCATACATTTACTTTCATGCTTGCCGCCTCATGCTTATACCGGACGCATTTAACCTGCTCTCTTTTTATATCCTTTCGTGGGCGAACCCGTTTGATTTATATTATCCGGGCTGCACAGCGAAAAGCTTTATCGTTATGCCCTCAAAATAAAATGAGGTATATTGACTTGTTTCTTATTCAGGTTAATAAAAAACAAGGTTGAATAGGCGTGAATTATAACTGAATTTCAATATAATATCAAACGGGCGGGAGGAGGAGCTCCTCCTTTCCCGGCCGGGTCACGGCCGGGTCCGGATGAAGGCTGAACGGGGACGATTCCTTTCCATTGGAGAAAGGAGCCGAACCGGTCCATCACATAATCAATGGCGCGAATACCAGGCTGACAACCGCCATCAGTTTAATGAGAATATTCATGGAGGGACCGGCGGTGTCTTTTAAAGGATCACCCACCGTATCTCCGATAACAGCGGCCGCATGGGTATCGGTGCCTTTGCCGCCAAGGTTGCCTTCTTCTATCCATTTTTTTGCGTTATCCCAGGAAGCTCCGGCATTGGCCATGAAGATACCCAGAAGAACTCCTGTTGCCGTAGCTCCGGCTAAAAAGCCGCCCAGAGATTCCGGTCCGATCAGAAAACCAATCAACAGGGGAGTGATCACAGCGGCCAGCCCCGGCAATATCATCTCCATCAAGGCATGGCGGGTGACAATGTCCACACAGCGGTCAGAATCCGGTTTGGCCCGCCCTTCCATTAAACCCTTGATTTGTTTGAATTGCCTCCGGATTTCTTGAACCATGCTGTCCGCCGACCGGCCGACGGCTTTAAGGGTCATAAAAGCGATGGCAAAAGGCATCATGGCTCCGATCAAAAGGCCCACAATGGTTTCCGAATGAGTCAAGCTGATTGCTTCCAGGCCGGTGGTTTTCTGATAAGCGGAAAAAAGCGCCAACGCGGTTAAAGCCGCGGAACCGATGGCGAATCCCTTGCCGATGGCGGCGGTGGTGTTGCCGCTGGCATCCAGTTTGTCGGTTATTTTTCTTATGGATTCCCCCGCATGGGACATCTCGGTTATTCCTCCGGCATTATCCGCGATGGGGCCGTATGAATCCGTGGTCATGACAATGCCGATGGTGGCCAGCATCCCGACGGCTGCCAGAGCGATACCATAAAGCCCCGCCAGCTTGACGGATATAAACATAGTGATGGTTATGGTCAGCAGAGGCAGGATAACGCTTTGAAACCCAAGCGCCAAACCCATGATGATGGTGGGCGCGCTTCCCGTTTCCGCTGTTTTGGCCAGCTTGCGGATAGGAGGGCCGGCGGTGAAATATTCACTTTCCAGCCCAATGAGAACACCGGAAATCATCCCGCTGAACACAGCCCAAAAAAAGTTCATCTGGGCGAGCATTATCTTTACAGCGATAAAAGCGCCTGCCAGAAAAACCACAGCGCTTATGTAGGTGGAATTGCGCAAAGCGGATTGGGGATTGAATCTTTTGAGTATTTTGATGGACCATATTCCCACCAAGGAGCAGATCAAACCTATGGTGACAAGAGTTAAAGGAAGAGCCATAAAATTGAGAGCCGGGGTCATGGTCGCCCCCAATGCCAGTGCGGCGATGACGGACCCCACATATGATTCAAATAAATCCGCGCCCATTCCAGCGGTGTCGCCCACGTTATCGCCCACATTGTCGGCAATAACACCCGGGTTTCGGGGATCGTCTTCCGGAATTTTCGCTTCAACTTTACCAACCAGATCGGCCCCCACATCAGCGCTTTTTGTATATATTCCGCCCCCGACCCGGGCGAAAAAAGCCACGGAACTGGCTCCCATGGCAAATCCATTGATGATGATGGGGTCCTTGGTTAAGAAATAAATCAGTCCCAGGCCCGCCACTCCCAGGGCGGCAACGGAAATCCCCATGACCGAACCGCCTTGAAAGGCGATGGACAGGGCACGGGGCATTCCTCCGGATATAGCGCCTTGGGTGGCCCGCACCGCTGAGCGGGTTGAGGCTTTCATTCCGATGAAACCGGCCAGCATGGAACAAAAAGCCCCGGTGAGAAATGCCAGGGCCGTATAAATAGAAAAAAGCCCCCATAAAACAAAAAACAAAACCACCACAAAAAGGACAATGTAGGTGTACTCGCGTTTCAAAAAAGTCATAGCCCCGGAATGAATGGCCTCGGCTATATCCTTCATCTCCTGGCTTCCCTGAGGGTAACGTTTAATAACAAAATAAACAATCAGGGCGATACTGAGACCTGCCAGCCCTAAAATGAAAGAATAATTTGTTGCATTGACTAGATTCATGAGATGACCTCGCTTCTTATTTTACCTGGCTTATCACCTTGTCTGATCTATTCATAAAAAAATTGCGATGTTTTTGCAATCTCTTTTTTATCAGCGATGTGCATGGTTTTTAGTGAAAGATCAAATGGAACATTTTTCATTTTTTCAATTTTTATTTTAATCGCAATTTTTTCACCCATCGGGCGGGCCGAATCTCACCGCATCTGCTTTGTTGCAGGGCATTCGCGGTGAAGGACCACAGCGTCATGCCCTGCGCCTCGCATCTGCGGCAATCCCGGCCCGTGAATAGGCCAGATTAGAAAATCGTTTCCTTGCGGCCATGGGAGCGGGAGATGGATCGCCGGCATATGCGGCCAGCCGGTCTCCCTCATCATCCAGGCTCATAAATTAATCCAGTTTTATATCACAATTTTATTGCCATTTCAATTTAAATATGGATCTGGAGTTCCTCTTTTTTCGGAGTCACGGGGGAAAGGCGGGTGAAAGGTCCTGCCAGGTTATTCAATCCTTCGGCCCCGGAGACTGTACGGCCCGGCACCGGTGATTTCGACCGTTACGAAATCACCGGGGACATCCTCTCCGGAAGTGAAATTCACCACCTGGTGCGCTTCGTTTCTCCCTTCATGGGCATTAGGGTCCTTTTTGCTGCGTCCGGTGCACAAAACCTTCACTTGCTCTCCGATACATCTTCGATTGTCATGGAGCTGGATGGATTTTTGATGATTCTGAAGCTGAATGAGACGTCTTTTTTTGGTTTCATCAGGGATGTCGTCCTCCCATTTGGATGCCGCTGTGGCAGGCCGAGGTGAATATTGGAATGAAAAAATATTGGTGTACCGGACTTTATCCAGAACATCCAGGGTTTGTTCAAAATCTTCCTCAGATTCACCTGGAAATCCAACGATGATATCTGTGCTCAGACTTATGTCCGGCATGATATCCCGGAGCATGGCGGCCGTGTTTAAATACCTCTCCCGGCTGTATTTCCGGTTCATGGAATCCAGAACCCGGTTGGAACCGGACTGAACCGGCAGGTGAAGCTGGCGGCATATGGCCGGAGAATCCCGCATGACCAGGGCCGTGGCCCGATCGAAATCCTTAGGGTGTGACGTGATGAAGCGAAGCCAGCCCAAACCTTCCATTCCGCCGGCCTGTTTCAATAAATCAGGGAAACCGTCTCCGGAATCAGGGTCAATATAAGAATTCACATTTTGACCCAGGAATACGACCTCACGGCAGCCTTGTTTGATCATCCGGCGCACCTCATCCAAAATGCGCCTGCGGGAACGGAATTTTTCCGGTCCCCGGGTGAACGGCACAACACAGTAGGCGCAAAAATTGGAGCAGCCTTCCATGATGGTGACATACCCCGATGATGGACGGCGGCGGTCAATATGATCAATTTCGTGCCAATGACGGTCAATCTCATAAAATTCCCGGAAAGGAAGAGGATGTTCCGCTAAAATACCGGGCATCCGCCAATAATTATCCGGTCCCATAATGAAATCGACATAGGGAAATTTTTGTAAGATTTCAGACTGATGCAGCTGGGCCACACATCCCGTCACTCCCAGTAAAAATAATTTTTGATTTTTTAAAACCCTGAGGCGGCCCAGCAAGGAATACAATTTGTCCTCGGATTTTTGCCGGACCGCGCACGTGTTGACGATGATGACATGGCTCTCAGAAAAAGAACCCGCCGGAACAGCACCCAGCGCACGGAGAATTCCTGAAATGTGTTCAGAGTCATTTTCATTCATCTGGCAGCCGAAGGTGTGTATCATGAATTTTTTACCGTTCAAAGGTTTGGCTTTATTGTTCATTTTTTCCTGAGTCATTCGGATTGAGAGAGGGAGTAAATGGTCCTTTTTTACCCGGACTGGTTTCTTTCCAGCATTTCCTGCGCGTTTTTTAAAGTGGCATCCGAGATGTGGCTGCCGGCTAACAGCCGGGCGATTTCATGAATGCGTTCTTCATGGTTTAGTTTCCTGACCGTGGTGAATGTTCTCTCTCCCACAATTTTTTTTTCAATTCTGTAATGATGGGAAGCAAATGAAGCGATCTGAGGAAGATGAGTGATGCATATGACCTGGTTATTGCGGGAAAGCCGTTGGAGTTTCCTGGCGACGAATTCAGCGGTGTGCCCTCCGACGCCGGCATCGATTTCATCAAAAATCAGAGTTTTGAGGGAGGCGGCATCTCCTCCGATCGATTTTACTGCCAGCATGAGCCGGGAAAGTTCCCCCCCGGAAGCAATTTTTTTCAGAGGTTTGAGCGTTTCTCCGGGGTTGGGGCTGATAAGAAAGTCGACCTCATCCATTCCGGTTTCCCGGAAAGCCTTGATATTGTCCTGCTTATAAATGAGGGAATCAATTTTGACTTGAAACCGGGCCTTTTTCATTCCCAGGGAGTGAATTTCCTGTTCAATTTGTTTTTCAAGTTCCCTGGCGCCTTCTTCGCGCTGATGATGGAGTTTGCGGGCTTTTTCCAAGTATTCCCGGCAGGTTTGTTCAAATTCCCGGTTCAAATGGGATTTTTTTTCCTCACTGTCACTCAATTCCTGGTATTCCTGCCGGGCCCGGACCAGGTACCTGAGGATTTCAGGGATATCCTCTCCATATTTTCTTTTGAGGTTTTCAATCGAGCTCAGACGTTCTTCCACGCTTTCGAGCTTTTGGGGTGAAGCGGATTGTTTTTCCTGGAATTTCATAAGGGTGTCTGCAAATTCCTGGATAAAAATGGCAAATTGATCGATCTCTTTTTCCATGGAGGACAATTCAGGAATATACCGGCTGACTTGGCTTAAGTTTTTTTGAATCCGGGCCAGCAGGACGGAAACAGATCCGTCATTTTGATAGGCGGCATCCAAAGCGTCATCAAGGCCGCTCTTTATGATTTCAAAGTTTTTTAACCGGTCCCTTTCCCGGCGCAATTCTGTTTCTTCACCGGGATTCAATCCGGCTTTTTCGATTTCACGAATCTGATAATCAAGATAATCCAGGCGCTGTTCTCTTTCACGCTTCCGGGAAGTCAACTCATCCAACTCATTTTTAAGGATTTTTGATTTTCGTGCCAGTTCTGCGATGTCATTCCGCAGGTCAGCAGCCCCGATGAAATGATCAAGGTAATTTAATTGATTGGACGTTCTCTGTAAGAAAATATGATCATTCTGCCCGAAAATATCGATCAGCTCACGGCTGGCATCCCTCATTTTTTTTACCGGAACCAGTGTGCCGTTGATATATCCTTTTCCGGTTCCCCCGCTTGTGATTTTTCTTTGAAAAAGAAGCTCTGCCCCCAGTTCCTTCCTTGCCGGATCCGAGACTTTATTCCCGGAGTGAAACTCAAATATGGTTTCGACCGAGGTTTCTTTACTGCCGGTTCTGACCAGGTCTGTGGAGCCTTTCCCTCCCGTGACCAGACGGATGCTGTCGATGATGATGGATTTTCCTGCACCGGTTTCTCCGGTGAGAATGGTGAAGCCTTTGTTTAGATCCAGCTCCAGATCCTCAATGGTGGCCAGATTTCGAATCCGCAGGGACTTGATCATATTTCCGATTGTTTATTTCCCGGCTTCAAGGATGATGGGGATCAAGGCTGTTTCCATATTGATCCGGCCGTACCCAATAAATTCATCCACTCCCGGATGGGTGTCTTTATTGACGTCATCGGATGAATAGCGGATGATATCCATGATTTCCCCGGCGGTCAGCCAAGGCTTAAAGCTCTTGATCAAGGCGGCGAATCCGGCCACATGGGGAGTGGAAGCGGAAGTCCCGTCTCCGAACCCATAGGGAATATAACCTTCAAAATACCAAGTCGGCACCGGCCCGATAATCTGAACTCCCGGTGCAGCGACATCCACTTCAGGGCCGAAATTGGACCAGGCCGGCCGTTTGTCATCGTAATCCGTCGTGGCCACCGCCAGACAATAGTCGTCATAAGCGGCTGGATATAAAACCGAAGACGCTTGATTTCCCGCCGCCGCGGCCACCACCACGTCATTCACAAAAGCGTACTTTACGGCGTCTTCCAGGGCAAGAGAAGGAACCGTCCCTCCCAGGCTCATATTGATCACAGCGGCACCTTCATCCACCGACCAGCGGATGCCGGAAATAATATCGCTGTAATAACCCTCTCCGTTTTCGTCCATGCATTTGACCGGCAGCAGGCGGCTGTTCCAGGCCACTCCGGCGATGCCTTCGTTGTTGTCGGTTTCCGCTCCGGCGATTCCAGCCACAAAAGTGCCGTGGCCGTTGTCATCCGTGGCGTCAAAATCATCATTGACATAATCCCGGCCGCCGGAAATGATTTTGTTCTCCAAATCAGGATGCCCGAGATCGATTCCGGTGTCGAGAATGGCTATAACGGTCTCCCGGCTTCCCTTGGTTTCTTCCCATGCCGCCGTAGCTTTGATATCCGACCGGGGGGTGCCTTGAGGGCTTCCGGGCAGCTCGATAAGATTATTTCCGGAATTGTAAAGGGCGTATTGATATTTAAACAAGGTGTCATTAGGAGTAACGGCAAGGGACGCCTTATAATCCGGCTCAGCGTATTCAACCTGGGGATCAGCGGAAAAACTTTCCACAGCTTCAAGTACAGAGAGGCCTTCTGGAAGACGGGTGCAATATATATTCAAGCGGGGGATGCGTTTTATGAGCGATGTGCCGTAAAGATTCAGGATGGAAACAGCGGTTTCCCTGGAAACGGACGGAGATAATTTAACCAGGATGCGGTCCGGGGCGTATTTTCCTTCCGAATCATTCATATTCCGCTTGATCCACTCCCATTTTTGTGCGGAATCAGGAAATGGGGATTCGCGGACGGGAGATCTTTCTTTGTCTGGGAAGGCCAACCCGGCGCTGATGAGCACAACCAGCCCGATCCAAGCGAACAAAACTTTACCTTTCATGGAATCCTCCTATTCGGTCCGTTCATCATCCAGGCCAGGCTGAATGATTCAAAAAATATAAGCGATGTTGAGCATTATGCCGAAATCCACTCCTTTCTCGGAGGGGATCAGGTCGGCGCCGGCGGTAATTTCCAAACCGGGAGTCAGGCGATAGGCCCCGCCGGCTGCCAGGCTGACATAGCTTTTGGATTGAAATTTCTTTTCTTCCGAACCGGACAGGTTTCCGATGCTTTCCTCCATAGAATAGGTTCCCCAGAGATAATTGAATTGAACCGCCAAATAAGGGGAAAAAAGCAGCGGTTCAGTATACCAAATGACCGGGCCGGCTGCCACTCTCATCCAATCGGATTTTCCAGCGGCGTCTCCAGCTTCCGCCAATCCGGATATATCCCAGTTTTGTTCCGATCCGATAAAATAAACGAACTGGCCGGAACCTTTTAACTCAAATTGAGATAAGTGAAGAGAACCTGCAGAAAACCTGGCTCCCGTCAGAATACCGGTCAAATTCTCTTTGTTCAATTGAAGTGAAAAGGGGAGTTCCCGGAAAATCACCTGTTCAAAACTGGATAAAGCATATCCGATAAAGACGCCCATGGAAATATTTTCCTGAAAATAATAATCGGCCCCAAGGTGAAAAATCATGTTTTTCATTTCGGTGGTGTTGTCTGTGTTTTCTCCCAGGGAAACCGTTCTCTGAAAATATTCAAACCCCAAGCTGGTTTTGATTCCGTAAGAGCTGCCGGTTCCGTCCCAGGATTGAGCCCGGCCCGGGGTGAATATTGAGAGCAAAAGGCATAAAGCCATCACAGGCGGAATCTTATTCATTTTTTTTCTCCTCTTTGTTTTTTTTCAATTTCCTGCAAGCGCTCTCGGGCATCTTCGGCGTGATCGCTTTGGGGGTAATCGGATATTAACTTCCGGAAATAAGGGATACTCTGATCCGTCGAGCCGTTTTGATAATAGGCATCGGCCAGATAGAAATACACCTCATCCATATTGGAGAAATTGGGATATTCCGTAAGAAGCTCTGTGAGACGGCTGATGGTGGCTTTATATCCTTTGCGTTTATAATAGTGAACCGCAATATTCAAAGAGTGTTCGGCCAGACGTTCTTCACATTCCAATATTTTTTCACTTGCCAATTCCGCTTCTTCACTCAAAGGATACCTGGTGACGACTTGCTTAAATTCTTCCAGGGCCCTTCTGGTTTTGGTTTGATCTCGTCCCACACCATAAGCCTTCTCAAAAAAAGTCAAGGCGATGCGGTACTGGGCATAAGCAGCGGAAGGAGAATAGGGAAAAAGCGAAATAAATTCCCGGTATTCAGAAGCGGCGATGATCATGCTGCCTTCATCTCCCTTCTCAAAATAGGAATCGGCAATGGCCAGCTTAGCCCGTTGAGCATAGAAGCTTTTTGGAAAGGAATCTATGACCTGACGGAGGTATAGCCTTCCTTTCTCCGGATTTTTTTCGATAAATTCCATTCCCTGCTGATAGAGCGCTTCGTCATTGGAAGCAATTTCCGGATCAATTTGAACTTCTTCTTTTTTACATCCGAAGGTCAATAAGACCAGGATGCAAACCGCTGTGAAAATCAAAATTTTATTCATGGTTTATCCTTTAAATCAGCCTGAAATATCAAGATACGGCTTAACACCTAGTAAGAATATAAATGCCGCACCCAAATCCATTCCTCCCTGAGTCCTTCTGCCAAAGGGGTCTGAGGATTGTAACCCAGATCGGTTTTGGCCTTTGATATATCAGCCGAGGTGTGCGCAACATCGCCTTTTTGTTTCTTTATATGGTTTATTTCGATTTTTCTTCCGGTCACTTCATTGAGAAGGGGGAAAATATCCTTGATCTTCCGGTTGTGGCCGCCCCCGATGTTATAGACTTCGCCAGGTTTTCCTTTATCCATGGCGGCGAGGCTGGCCTCGACGATGTCATCGATATAAGTGAAATCACGGGTTTGTTCGCCGCTTCCATAGACGGACACCGGCTTGTTTTCATTTGCGGATTTAAAAAACTTATGGAACGCCATATCCGGACGCTGGCCCGGTCCGTAAACGGTAAAAAACCTTAATGACACCGCGGGAATACCATAATTTCGGGAGTACAAAGAACAAAGATGTTCTCCGGCCAGCTTGGTGACTCCGTAAGGTGAGCAGGGAAAGAGAGGGCTGGTTTCCCTCATGGGGAGATCCGGACAGTCCCCATACACAGAAGAAGAGGAAGCATACACCAGCTTTTTAACAGGATCAGCACTGCAGGCCTCCAGAATTTTTTGGGTGGATTCGATATTATTCCAGGTGTAATCTGAAAATTTCCTCCCCCAACTCGAACGGACCCCGGCCTGAGCGGCCAAGTGAAAAACCACATCCACTTTTTTGAGCAGGGCAGGTAAATCCAAGTGATTGATATCTTTTTCTATAAAATGAAACCGGGAAAGCTGAAGCAGGGGCTGGAGGTTTTTTTCCTTTATAAACCGGGGGTAATAATCAGTGAAACAATCGACGCCTGTAACGGAAAATCCTTTTTGACGGAGGAGCCGGCGGCATAGACGGGAACCAATAAAACCGGCGGCTCCAGTGACAAGGCAATTCATCATATTTTTAAGGATTCAGCTTTTTTTTTATTTTTTTCAAAGTGCCGGCCGGATCATCCGCATGAAAAATCTCAGAGCCGATCACAAGAATATCCGCTCCACTCCGGGTGAATATTTCCATGTTATCATACTTGATGCCTCCGTCAACCTGGATATGTGCGTTTAAATTCTGCCCGTTGATCCAGTGGCGGAGCTGGGATATTTTTTTCAAGCAGGCTGGTATGAATTTTTGCCCTCCCCATCCGGGATTAACCGTCATTATCAAAACATAATCGAGATCAGCCAGAATATCTTTTAATAAATGAACCGGAGTCGCTGGATTCAAGGCCACCCCGGCTTTAAGACCGGAATCGCGGATAGTCTCAATATCCTTGTGCAAGTGAACCGTGGCCTCCACATGAATGGAAATCCAATCCGCTCCGGCTTCTTGAAATTCGGGAATCATTGACCGGGGATTGTCCACCATAAGGTGAACATCCAGCGGAATCTGAGTGTGCCGCTTGATCTGAGAAACCAGGCCGGCACCAAAGGTCAGGCCGGGCACAAAATGTCCATCCATAATGTCCAGATGAATTAAGTCGGCGCCTTCCGTTTCCAGCATCCGCACGGCTTTGCCGATTTCCGTGAAATCGGCGGATAATATGGAAGGAGCGATCTGAATTTTCACCTGCTGACCTCCAAAGTGATGATGTTTCTTCTTTGTATTCTATTTCCCGGCTGGGGATTTTGGTTGATGATGATTCCGGAATCCAAGCCGGGATAATATGAACGCCGGATATCGCCGATGCGGAATCCCATTTCTTTGAATTTCCGGATGACCACCGATGCCTGTTTTCCTAAAAGATCAGGCATTAAAAACCGCGGCTCCAGTTCTCCCTGGCTGACAAGAAGGCTCAACCGTGAATTAACAGCGACTTTTTCATCTGGCAGGGGAGACTGGCTTATGATCTTTCCGGCGGCATAGGCAGGCGTATGCACATGGGATATTTTTCCTTTAATCAATCCGGTTTCCCTTAAGGTGGGATTGATTTTCTCCAATGTCCGGCCGAGGACATCCGGAACCACAACTTCTTCTCTTCCGGCGCTCAAAACAACCTCCACGGTTTTGTAAAGCTTGATTTTAGATTCAGCAGCCGGATTCTGGCTGATGATGAGTCCTTTTTCCAACCGGGGATGAAGCTCGACTCCAGCCTGAGCGATAAACAGTTTTTTGGACTGAAGAATGTTCCGGGCTTCTTCAAAGGTTTTTCCGGTCATGTCAGGAATAGTGGACATTTCACCCGCCAATGTGATTTGATAGGAAATGGTGGCGGTGAGAAGAAATAAATTCACCAGAATTAAAAAAAGTATGACGGAACGGTACACTTTTTTGGGAATGTTTATTCTCATATTTAAATCCCGGCTATTCCTTAAAAACAGGTTTATCTATACCCTGACCTATTCATAAAAAAATGGCGATGTTTTCATAATTTCTTTTTTCCTTATATTTGCATGATTTTTTTGAGAATTCGATCTTGAGCGTTTTTCATTATCCATATTTTCAATTTATTCGCCATTTTTTTACCCTTCGGGCGGACCGGATCTCACCGCATCTGCCGGGTTGCGGCTCGTCGCAGTGGAGTGCCATGGCTTCCTCGCCGCAACTCCGACATTTGCGGCAATCCCGGCCCGTGAATAATCCAGGTATACCATAGTTTGATAACCAAGTAAACCGCGGCCCGAGTACGTGTCAGGTTTATGTGCCACCCGGACCCAGGCACAAAGGCCGGGATTAAGTTTACCATAGACAAAAATTTCTTTATAATGAGTATCCTGCGGCGTGGATAATGAGCGGGCTATTGTATCATCCAGGGGAATGTGTTTGAAAAAATGGAGGCTAATATGAGGATCTCTGATTTTCGCAGTGATACCGTCACCAAACCGACGGAGGAGATGAGGCAAGCCATGGCTGAAGCTGTGGTGGGGGACGATGTTTTGGGGGATGACCCGACAGTCCAAAGGCTGGAATCCATGGCCGCGGACAAATTGGGCAAGGAAGCCGCTCTTTTTGTCCCCACAGGGACCATGGGGAATTCCATCGCCGTCAAAGCCTGGACCCGGGAGTTAGACGAAGTCATTGTGGAAGCCCGGTCCCATATTTATAATATGGAATCAACCCATATGACTTTTATTTCCCGCGTCAATCCCCGTATTGTTTGCTCCAGGCGCGGTGCCATGGATCTTGAAGAAATCGAAAAAGCCATCAGAAAACCCTCTGTGCACCATCCCCGCACATCCCTGATTTGTGTGGAAAATACTCATAACAATTGGGGAGGAGCTGTTGTTCCTCTGCGGCATTTGATGGAAATCCGGAAAATTGCGGACCAGCACGGACTTAAAGTGCACATGGACGGCGCCAGGATTTTCAACGCCGGTGTCGCCTCCGGAACTCCTGTGGCGGATTTCGCTTTGACAGCGGATTCAGTCATGTTCTGTTTGTCCAAGGGATTATCCGCTCCGGTGGGGTCTGTGCTGACAGGACCCAAAGATTTCATCGCTTACGGACGCCGGCTGCGAAAAGCATTAGGCGGAGGAATGAGGCAAGTCGGTGTTTTAGCCGCTCCGGGCATTGTCGCTTTGGAAAAAATGGTGGACCGGCTGGCTGAAGATCACCGCCGGGCTAAAAAACTTGCCGGAGGCATTGCGGATCTTCCTGGAATTCAGCTTCTTTCGGAAAACGTGGAAACGGATATCGTTATTTTTGGATTAGAGCATCCCCGGTTGTCCGTTCCAGAATTTCTATCATGCCTTGAAAGCAGCGGAATTCTGGCCTTGCCGGTCTCTCAGGGAATCCGAATGGTGACCAACAAAGAAATCGATGACCTGGACGTGGATCGAGCGATTTCAGCTTTTCGGGACATTCTTCTGCCTTGACCTGATTGTGTTGAACACCCCGTGCGAAGGGTGCGCCCCAACTCCGGCATCTGCGATCGTCCCGGTTTGCTCATCATCCAGGCGGGAATTTCAAATGCGGCCAAGTTTGGAATAAAAAATGATTTATGCTGGAATCGATGAAGCCGGATACGGACCGATGTTCGGACCGCTGGTGATATCCCGAAGTGTTTTTGCTGTCACCAGCGATGAATATTCTTCCTCCAGCCCGCCGCCGCTATGGAGATTATTAAAGGGCGCGGTTTGCAAAAAAACGGCCGATAAAAAAAAGCGGATCGCGGTCAACGATTCCAAAAAAATTTATAATCCTTCCGCAGGGCTCCGTCACTTGGAAAGAGGAGTGCTGCCGTTTGTTATGAACGCAGGATATAAGCCGGAAAACATGAATTCTTTGCTTTGCGCGCTCGGCTTGGATGAAGAATCTTACACTCCCTGCCAGGAATGGAATGAAAGCAAAGACGGCTCTCCAAAACTTCCTTTTGCCGTCGACACTCAAAACATTCTTCAATGCGCGGCCAAACTGGAAAAAAATATGCTTTACAGCCGCGTGAAACTGGAAAATTTGAAAGCGGCGGTGATTTTTGCCGACCGGTTCAACAGGATAACGGGATCTCTCCGTTCAAAATCCGGGTGCACATGGGTTTTCGTATCCCAGCATCTGGAAGACATCTGGAACGCATACGGTTCTCAAACGCCTTTGGTGGTGGTGGACCGCCAGGGCGGCCGCCGGGATTACCTCCGGCTGTTGAATATCTTGTTTCCTTTCGCTGACGTCGAAGAAACCAAAATGGACATAAACTCCCGTATTTATGACATTGCGTTTCAAGAAAAAAGCATGAAGGTGATGTTTCAAGTCGACAGCGAAAAGCATCATCTGCCGGCAGCCCTGGCATCCATGACATCAAAATACCTGCGGGAGCTCTGCATGCTCAGATTTCAGGAATTCTGGAGAATTCATGCTCCGGATGTCCGTCCGACTTTCGGGTATTTCGGGGACGGAAGACGTTTCTTAAATGACATTTCCAGTTATATCGATCTCCTGGGGATAGACAAGGATAAACTGATCCGCCGCTGCTGAGCCCGCCCGGCGCATCACCGTTCCTTTTTTTTACGCCTCAATGGATTCCTCCAGGATCTGAGCCAGGTCTTTGACTTGAATATCTTCACGGTTTTTGTCTTTGAGCCCGTCT
>JAWODN010000001.1:0-6229 GCA_046483285.1 Candidatus Aminicenantota bacterium
CTTTTCCAGGATTCGCCTCCATCCGAAGTTTTATAAACACCGCTTTGAGGGCCTCCGCTGTAGAAATAGTGGGGGGATCGCTGGTATTCCCAGGCAGCGGCATAAAGAACGGCGGGCTGGGAAGGATCCATGGCCAGATCCGCTATTCCCGTATTAGGGTTGCTGTAGAAAACCTTTTCCCAGGTCTCGCCACCGTCGGTGGTTCGAAACACCCCTCTTTCCGGATTGGGACCCCATAGGTGGCCGGCGGCGCCGACATACACTATATCCGGGTTTTCCGGATGAATAAGAACCCGGCTGATATGGCGTGTTTCCGTCAACCCCATTTGTGTCCAGGTTTTGCCGCCGTCGATGGATTTATAGACACCATCGCCAATAGTGGCACTGTTCCGTGCGGTGGCCTCTCCTGTCCCTACCCACACTGTTTCCGGCTGAGAGGATGACACAGCCACATCACCGGCGGACACCGTGCTTTCCCGGTCAAAAACCGGTTCCCAGGTGACACCTGCGTTTTCAGATTTCCACACCCCGCTGGGCCCGATGGCGGCGTACAGAATCCATGGCTTTCCTGGAACGGACTCAATGGCAACGGTCCGTCCTCCCATGAGAGCCGGGCCGATGGAACGCCATTTTAAGTCTTGAAAAAGGTCTCCGATTTCTTCTGCGCTTTGGGAAAAGGCAAAAAAGCTTGAGAACAGAATCAGGAAAATAAAACCAATTCCTGGAGTTATTTTTTTGGTATTTATCATGATCACTCCTTTCCTAGCCTATTCATAAAAAATGGCGATGTTTTCATAATTTCTTTTTTTCCTAATATTTGCATGATTTTTTTGAGAATTCAATCTTGAACGTTTTTCATTATCCATATTTTCAATTTATTCGCCATTTTTTTACCCTTCGGGCGGGGTCCTGATGAGCGAAGCGACGGATCCCGGACTGCTTCGAATTTGCAACCCATTGTCCATACGGCCCGGCGAAAGCACTCACAGATCCCTCGTCGCTGCGCTCCTCGGGACGACAATAAATTAGCGAATTGTCGTCGTCTGCGGCAATCCCGGTCCGTTCATCATCCAGGCTTGATAAATTTATCCCGGTTGGTATGATATATTAAACTTGTCTTTAGAAAAATTCAACATGGATGCGGCGGCTGACATGAACATCAAAAAAAGATTTTCTGTATATTTATGTCTTCGGCTTGTCCTGGTGTGTTGTCTGGTCTTCCCGGCCGTTTCCGCCCAAAGCCAGGACAGCCCGGTGACCGCGGTGATATTTTATTCACCGGATTGTCTCCACTGCCATCAAGTCATTGAAGAGATTCTGATTCCCTTGAGCTTCCAGTTCCAGGATGCCCTGCAGATTTTTGCAATTGATACCACCACGGCCGCAGGAAGCCGGGCCTTTCAAAATTATATCGAGACTTTTCAAATCCCGGCTTACCGGCAAGGAGTTCCCGCTTTGGTGGTGGGAGATGCCGTGCTGGGGGGGGATGAAATTGTTCAGAAGGCTGAAGGGGTGATCGAAAACGCATTGTCTGCAGGTGAAGCTTCTTTTCCGGCTGTCCCGGGTTTGTTTGAGGAGGAACTTGACCTTAAAACAATGGAAGATGTGCAAAATGAATTTTTGCACTCACCGGAACCGCCGCCTCCCCCTCCGGATGAACTTGAAGCCGTGGATAAAGCTTTAGGGCTGAGCGTTTTTTTCCTCTTGGTCCTTTCCGCGGGGTATTTTTTTATCAGGTTATTTAAATACGGATTACAGAGCTTTCCGGGATTTTCGAGACCAAAACTACCTTTTTTCATGTTCATTCTGGTGCTGGCCGGACTGGCAATTTCGATTTATCTCTCCTATGTGGAAATCAGGCAGGTGGAGGCGCTGTGCGGCCCGGTCGGAGACTGCAACGCCGTTCATGATTCAGCTTTTTCAAATATCCTCGGGGTTCCGGTGGCGGTTTTGGGCGCTGCCCATTATGCCGCCTTTGCTTTGCTTTTACTGATTTATAACACCAAAAGCGGCATTCCGGCCAGAGTTACGGCAACGGCTTTGATTTTGCTGGGACTTGCGGCGGTTTTGTATTCTCTGTTTCTGACTTGCATGGAAATCTGGGTCATCCAGGCTGTCTGTGCCTGGTGCTCCGGATCGGCCCTCATTTCTGCAGCGCTTTTGGTGATGCTGTCGAAGAAGCTCATCCGAAACCCGGTCATAACCTGAAAACGTCCCGGTTTTTGCCCGCTGCCGGGAACCCTCCCGGCGGCGCCCCCCGCTCACCCGGAACTTTTTTCCTGAATAGGTCAGGATATTCTTTTCTGCAGAAAAAAATCATGGGATGAAAGGTTAAGACAAAATCATTTCCGATATATACCGCTGGATAAATCTTTGTCCTTTTTGACAGGACTTCTCCTCCCTCAGCAATGATTCTGCGCGGTTCAATGAAAGCTTATTCT
Source organism: Candidatus Aminicenantota bacterium (assembly GCA_046483285.1). Taxonomy (GTDB): domain Bacteria; phylum Acidobacteriota; class Aminicenantia; order Aminicenantales; family Aminicenantaceae; genus CAYRTV01. Next base: position 2,442 of record JAWODN010000001.1, read on the forward strand.
TTTCACTCCCTGAAAAACACGCGGCAGTCATACTTGGCATGAAATTTGTATACAAAGGGAATGACAGTTTGGATTAAGAAGCCATCAAGGTACAATCCAGACGGCCGTTATGGGAGGAGAACCATGAATATGTTATTTCATTACCAAAGGGAAAACGCATCGGTGAAAAGGCTGAAATCTCTTCTGGATTCCTATTTTTCGAATGAAAAAATCGCCACTTCGAACTCCATTGGTGAGATGAATAACCGGTTGAAAGCCGAACAGGATTCCCTGAGTGTGGCTCTTTTCTATGTTTCTCATCCCGAAGAGATCCAAAACCTCCTGATGTTGAAAAATAAGCTGAACGGGACTCATTTGATTCTGGTTATGCCGGAAAGAAACACAGACAGCATAAAGCTTACTTACAAACTCAATCCCTTGTTAACCTGTTTTGCGGATGGAGACTATTCTGAAGTCGCAGATATCATTGAACGATTACATAGGGGCGATGCGTTCACCCCTGTGCAGAGAAGCGACGGAAAAACCTTCCGCAGCCTTTGGGATCAAAAAGTCATCTTTTAGGCACAGCTTTATTTCAAAGGGCCGATGCGGACACAGGCAGACCCGGTTCTCAGTCCCCCCCGATCTGCATCTCTTTTATACGGAAAGTCGGAGCGGTGAAGGACCGGTTGAGATCAAGGTCGTTTCCCACCATATCGATATCCGTGAGCATTTGAAAAGCCGAACCTGCAATGGTTAATCCCTTGACAGGAAAGACGGCTTTTCCATTTTCGATCCAAAAACCGGATACGCCTCCACTGAAATTGCCGTTCACAGGATTGATTCCGTAGCCGGTAACGCCTCTCACCCAAAGCCCGCCGGGAGTGCCGGCAATGATCTCTTCGGGAGTGTGTTCTCCGGCATCCAGGTAGAAGTTGTGCGGTCCGATGCCGGGCAGGCTGGTGAATCCTCCCCGGGCAGCGTTCCCGGTGCTTTGGGTTCCGGCGCGCCGGGCCACAATGGTGTTGTACATAAAAGCCCGGAGGATTCCGTTTTCAACAATCACTTCACGGCGGGTGGGGACCCCTTCCCCATCGAAAGGCCGGCTGGCCAGCCCTTTTTCCCTGACTCCGTCATCGATGAGATGAATAAGCTCAGAGCCGATAGCCTGATCTTTTTTGTCCCCCAGGAAACTGGCCCCCTGGAGAACTCTTTCTCCATTGACGGCCCCCAGGATACCGCCCAGCAAGGCGCGGGCGGCATCAGGGTGGAAAACCACTGCGGCCCTTTGGGTTTTAACCATCCGCGGATCGAGCATTTCATAGGCGGACTCGGCTGCTTTTTCAGCCACTTCCCCAGCAGGTTTCAGGTCCGTGAAAAACCGCCGGCTGCAGGATTCTTCACCTGATGATTTTTGTTCATCTTTCTCCGCGACCACATACACACTGAACCCGCAGCGGGTCGATCGATAAGATTTGGAGAGTCCGTTGGAATTCGCCAAAAAAGTTTCCGCTTCGTTCTCACTGTATGAAGACCCTCCGCTTTTGGTGATGCGTTCATCCCGCATGGCTGATTTTTCAGCTTCTTTCGCCAGTGAAATTTTCCTGTCCATGGAAATTTGGACAATTTGAGGGTCAAACAAGCCGGACACTTCGCTGATTCCTTTTTCCGAAGGAATAACATTGTTTTCATCAGCAGTGGTGGAGCCGGCAAACGAAACCGCCCGGGAGACGGCGTTGTCCAGAGAGGATTCGGAAAGGTCATTGCAGTGGGAAAAGGCCATCCGGTTTTGCTTGAAGACCCGGAATCCGACACCGCGGGAGGACGATTCTGTTATGGTTTCGATTTCTCCGTTGCGGACCCTGATGCTGAGACTGCGGTTATTTCCCAGAAAGATTTCGGAGGCGTCCGCGCCCTTATTTATGCATTTTTTAACCAGCTGTTCGGTTAAATCTTGATAATTCATGGTTAACTCCTTGCCCGGCTTCCGCCGACATTGATTCCCTGGATTCTCACTGTGGGCTGGCCGGCTGAAACTTCACAGGACTGGCCTCCTTTTCCGCAAATGCCCGGGCCAAAGGCCAGATTGTTCCCCACCGCATCAATGTTGGATATGATATCCATACAGTTCCCGATCAAGGTGGCTCCTTTGACGGGAACCGTTTTTTTCCCGTTTTCAATCAAATACGCTTCCCGGCAGGTGAAATTAAAAACTCCGGTGACAGGATTGACGCTTCCTCCGCTCAGGCTTTGCACAAAAAGTCCGTTCTTGGTTGATGACAAGATATCTCCGGGGTCACTGTCGCCTTCTGCGATAAATGTGTTGGTCATACGCGGGATGGGGATGGCGCGAAAACTCTCCCGCCTGCCGTTTCCTGTTCTTTTCATATTGATTTGCTTAGCGGAAAGAATATCGGTCATGTACTTCTGCAGAACTCCGTCTTTGATCAAAACGTTTCTCTGCATGGGGGTGCCCTCATCATCGAAATTGGTTGTTCCCCGCATATTGGGAAGAGTCCCGTCATCCACCATGGTGAAAATGTCACTGGCAACTTTTTGATCGAGCTTGCCGGTAAAAGCTCCGATTTCTTTAGCGATATTATCCGCTTCCAGCGGGTGGCCCACGGCTTCATGAACCAGCACTCCTCCCCAGCCGTTTTCCATCACCACATCCATTTTCCCCGCAGGGCAATCCTGGGCATCCAGCATGGCGACCGATTCTCTGGCTGCCCTCAGGGCGACTTCTTCCGGAGGATACACGTCGAACATTTCAAAGCCCATGTGCTTGCTGAGACGTTCCCGGCCCATATGCCGGCTGCTGTTTTGGACAGCCAGGGTTTGAACGATGAAAAACATCAAAGGAAGACGGTCCTCCACCCAAAGCCCTTCGCTGTTGGCAATAATCCGTTCCCTCACTTCGTCATAATAGGAGATTTGAGTCATTGTGATTCTGGAGTCATAATCGAGGGCGGCCTGGTCGGCTCTCCGCATGATTTCCAATCTTTGGGCATCGGCGGCTTCCTCCAGGGGACTATCAACGCTGATATAGGATGGGCGGGTTTGGCGTTCAATATCAACCGGCCGGGTCTTAATCCCGTGTCTGGCGACATAGGAAGCGGTTTCTGCGGCTTTCAGTAAATTTTCACCGGTGATATTCTCCACATAGGCATACCCGGTTTGATCGCCTGAAATAACTCTCACCCCGGCTCCTTGACTGATTCCGTATTCAGCGCTTTTGAACTTGGATTCCTCCATGCTTATCGTCCGGGTGATCCGGCTCTCGATATAGATATCGGCGAAATCCCCTCCCTTTTCCAAAGCGTTCTGGATGGCCCGGTTTAATTCAGCCTGCCCCACACCGGCGTCCGGGAGTTGAGAAACTTGCTTGCAGGAAAGCATGTTCATCAACAGCGAAGGCGCCGCCGTGATAACGGCACCGCCTTTAAGGCTGTCCTTAAGAAACTTCCGGCGGGGCATGCCGGTTACAAAATACTTGTTTTGACTCATGAATGACCTCGCTCTCCAAATTTTTTTTTATTTTCCTGACCTATTCCTTATCCTGACCCATACCTTAGAAAATCGTTTTCTTATGGCATATGGAATTCAGGTATGGCTTGTGCTCCCTTCAGATTTTTAACGCCATTCTTCGCGCTGTGTTTTCGGCTGCTGCGCAACTCCCCCCGTCCGTGGGTCAAACATGCTCGCAGCCCGGCTTCGCCGGGTTCCCTCAAACACAGCCCTCAGAAGGCTAAATCTTCAAGGTCGCTTCAGCCACATCTGAATTCCATAAAGCCGTATTAACCTCATTC
>JAWODN010000065.1:0-11156 GCA_046483285.1 Candidatus Aminicenantota bacterium
GTGCCCGGCTTAACGGACAGCCACGCCCATTTTATGAGTATCGGACAAGCCAAACTCGGACTTGACCTGGTGAATGTGAAAAACTGGCAGGAGATCGTGGATATGGTGGAAAAAGCGGCCGAGAACGCTGATCCGGGTGAATGGATTATAGGCCGGGGCTGGCATCAGGAAAAATGGGATGCCATCCCCCAGCCGAATGTCGACGGACGGCCTTACCATGATGCTTTAAGCGCCGTCTCCCCGGACAATCCCGTCATGCTGACCCACGCCAGCGGCCATTCTCTCATAGCTAATGCCAAAGCGATGGAACTGGCAAAAATAGACAAGGAGACCCAAGTTCCGGAAGGCGGAGAAATCATCAGAGATCCGGAAGGGAATGCCATCGGCGTTTTTCGGGAAACCGCTCAAAGCCTGATCCGGCGGGTGCACGACACAGACATGAAAAAGCGAACACCTGAAGAAGAACGGGCCGAGCAAAAAAAAATAATTGAATTGGCCAGCCAGGAGTGCCTGTCAAAGGGAATCACCAGCGTGCACGACGCCGGAGTTTCCTTCTCCACTATTGACCTTTACAAGGAATTCGCCCAGGACGGCAGACTGGGAATCCGGCTTTATGCCATGATCAATGAAAGAAACTCAAGCCTGGAGAAAAGAATTTCCGAATACCGGATTGACGGCATGGGAGACCATCACCTGACTGTCCGGTCCATAAAGCGCTTGATTGACGGCGCCTTGGGGGCTCATGGGGCCTGGCTCTTGGATCCCTATGAAGACCTTCCCTCCAGCACCGGACTGAACACCACTCCGGTGAACACCATCCGGGAAACCGCCCGCATCGCCATTGAAAACGGATTCCAGCTCAATGTGCATGCCATCGGCGACCGGGCCAACCGTGAAACCCTGGATATCTATGAGGACGCTTTTCTGGCCCACCCCGGCAAAAAAGACCTCCGCTGGCGGATTGAGCATGCCCAGCATCTCAGCCCCCAGGATATCCCCCGCTTCGGAGAATTGGATGTGATCGCGTCCATGCAGGCCGTTCATTGTTCCTCCGACGGCCCCTGGGTTTTCAAAAGACTGGGCCGGGAGCGAGCTGAAGAAGGCGCCTATGTTTGGCAGAAATTGATGAACCACGGAGCGGTCATATGCAACGGGACGGATGCCCCGGTGGAAGATGTCGACCCGATTCCCTGCTTTTATGCTTCGGTAACTCGAATGATGACCACCGGCGAGCCTTTCTTCCCGGATCAGGCGATGAGCCGCGAAGAAGCTCTTCGCTCCTACACTATTAACGGAGCGTATGCGGCTTTCCAGGAAAACATTCTCGGAACTCTGGCCCCCGGTAAACTCGCGGATATCACCGTCCTCTCCCGGGACATCATGACCATCCCTGACGATGAAATTCTTGAAACGGAAGTGCTTTATACCATCGTGGGAGGCGAGGTGAAATACAAAAAATAGTCCAGGTTAACGAATTCAACGCCCTTTCAGCCAACCGCATCATTGGTGTTTTGACTATGACTGTCACCCGGCCTGGGTAGGGTATCTTTACCAAAAAATAAAAAATTGCTATGATTTGTTTACCCTGAACAATGAACGCGGCGAGACGGCCGCAGATGCGAGGCGCAGCTCATACCGTTTTCTGCAGGACAAATCAGGTTACGTTATTTTAAAAACAATATAAAAAAGGAAAAAAATGTTTTTTTGGGATCACACCATTTTTCTTATAATACCTCCCTTGCTGCTGGCGATATACGCCCAGCATAAGGTCAAAAGCACATTTGAGGCATTCAGCCGGAAAACAGCCCGGTCCGGAATCACCGGAGCGGAAGCCGCCCGCCGGATACTTTCCGTCCAGGGAGCGGGATCAGTGGAAATTGAACGTGTCTCCGGCCGCTTGTCGGATCATTATGACCCCCGCAAAAAAAAGCTGCGTCTTTCTGAAAGCGTGTACGGCAGCCGTTCCCTGGCTGCTCTGGGAGTCGCTGCCCATGAGGCCGGCCATGCTCTTCAGCATCATTCCGGTTATGTTCCCCTCCACCTCCGGAATTTAATTTACCCGGTCGCCAGCTTTGGTTCGACTCTGGCCTTTCCACTTTTTTTCATCGGATTCATCTTCAGCACGGACGGACCTTCTATTTTGATGGACATTGGAATTCTTTTCTTCACAGGAGCGGTATTTTTCAGTGTTTTGACTTTGCCGGTGGAATTTAACGCCTCTCAGCGCGCTTTGCAGTTGCTGAAAAGCGGGCACTTTCTTAATCAAACCGAATTAACCGGAGCACGCAAGGTCCTCAGTGCCGCGGCCTTGACCTATGTCGCCTCTACGGCCATGGCGATCATGCAGCTTTTACGGCTGCTCATTCTCCGGAACCGCACTTGACCCTGTCGCCTCCGCTATCAGCAAAGTCGCAGGATCCAGGCTCAATTGAAGATCTTCCGGTTGAGAACGGCCATGATTCTTTGCCAGCCTGAGTTGAACGTGTTCATTCTGATAACGGAGCGTTATCAGCACCTGAATCCCCTCTAAGAAATCCCGCAATTCAAAGGGAATCCCTTCTTCATCAAAGAGCCCTCTTTCCTTCTTCAGGGAAGCGCTGAACCACACTTCCAAATTCATTTTGTCCGCAAATTCCCGAATCCGGCGGAGGTCTTCCCGGGTGCCGCGGGAAAAATCGAATCCATCCACAATCACCGTTTCCGCTTTAAAGCGTCCGTACCGGATGAGGGCCTCCAAACTGTTCAGAATCTGAGGAGTGCTGGTCCCGGCCTGACTGAAATTCATAATCACCCTATTTTTCACAATATCGTCATGCATGCCGGTGAAAGATTCCAGTTTCTGCCGGTTGGCGATTTCACGGAAAATGTCTTTATACCATTTGATAATGTGATCGACCCGGCTGGAGAAGGATACGTGGATCACCGGCTTATCTTGAAACAGTTTGTCAATAGCGATATGAACCAGGCAGGCGGTCTTGCCCACACCTTTGCGGGAGGCAAACACGCCGATGTTTCCCCGGCCCAACCCGCCGTTTATGGATTTTTCCAGCAGGCGAAGGGGACTGTGTTTTATTAATTCTGTTTTATTCATGGCCGTCGTCTCCTTACTTTCACGGCAAGGACGCGGATTTTTGAGTTTTATCCGAATATTCAGCAATGAGCGCGTCCGCAATATTATCCGGCACTTTCCCATACTTTTGAAACTCCATAGTGAATTCCGCCTTGCCCTGGGTCAGGGACCGGATGACCGTGGAATATCCGAACATTTCACTCAGAGGGACTTCAGCATCCACCCGCACAAACGCTCCGTCTTCAATGGTACTGATAATAATGCCGCGGCGCTGGTTGATGCTGGAAAAGATATTGCCTGCGTATTCGGAAGGAGCTTCAACTGAAAGCTTCATCACCGGTTCTAAAATCCAGGGAGAGGCTTTATGGTAAATCCGCCGCAAGGCATTCCGGGCCGCAGTGCGGAATGCGATTTCAGACGAATCCACCGGATGGTAACGTCCGTCCTTCAACACCACCCGCACCCCTGTTACGGGAAACCCGATCAGCTGTCCCTTTTCCATAAAAGCCTGAAAACCGGCATCGCAGGCCGGAATGAATTCCCGGGGGATATTCCCGCCCTTGACCTCATTGACGAACTCGTATTTTCCCTCCGGCAAGGGTTCAATAAATCCGGCCACACGTCCGAATTGACCGGCTCCCCCCGTTTGTTTTTTGTGGATATAGTCAAAATCAGCCTTCCGGAAAATCGTCTCCCGGTAAGCCACCTGAGGCCGTCCGGTTTCCATTTCCGCCCGGTATTCCCTCCGCATCCTCTCCAGGTAGACATCCAGATGGAGTTCCCCCATCCCCTGAATAATGGTCTGATGGGACTCCGGATCCACATAATTGCGGAAAGTGGGGTCTTCTTTGGCAAAACGATTCAGGGCTTTCGCTATATTGTCGGATGATTGCTTATCGACCGGTTTGACCGCTAAGGAGATGACGGGTTCGGGAACATGCATAGAGGTCAATGTGTAGTTGAGGCCGGGAGACACGAAGGTATCACCGGAAACACAGTCGACGCCAAAAAGTGCGACGATATCTCCAGCCGAAGCTTCTTCAATATCAACCATCCGGCCGGCGTGCATCCGGATCAGCCGGCCCACTTTGAAAACATTTTTTCCCCTGGTGTTATAAAGCTGGTCGCCTTTTTTAACTTTTCCCTGGTAAATCCGGATATAGGTGAGCTGGCCGTAAGGACCATCCTCTAATTTAAACGCCAGAGCCACCGCAGGACATTCAGAAGAGGAGGCCAGCTTGACCCGGTCTCCTTCTTTATTCATATCCATGGCATAATTATCCACCTCAGACGGATCCGGCAGATAATCAACAACAGCATCCATCAACAACTGAACCCCTTTGTTTTTATAAGCGGCCCCCATAAACACCGGAGTCAGCTTCCGGGCGAGTGTTCCGCGCCTCACGGCCTCACGGATCAAGTCCTCTCCGGCTCTGTCCTCAAGAACAGCCTCCATCAACTCGTCTGAAAACATCGAAGCTTCATCCAATAATTTTTCCCTGTGTTTCCGGGCTTCGTCCATTAGTTCACCGGGGATGTCCCCGCTTCTGACAATGGAGCCTTCGGACCCCTCAAAATAAAAAGCTTTCATGGATATCAGATCCACAATACCCTTCTGTTTATCTTCCAGTCCTATGGGAATCTGCATAAGAATCGCATTATGGCTCAATTTTTCCCGCAGCTGGCGAGTGACTTTATAAGGATCGGCTCCCACCCGGTCCAGCTTGTTGATGAAGGCGATGCGGGGAATATTGTATCTTTTCAGCTGACGGTCCACGGTAATGGACTGTGACTGCACCCCCCCCACCGAACACAAAATCAAAATGGCGCCGTCCAAAACACGAAGCGCACGCTCCACTTCAATAGTGAAATCCACATGGCCCGGCGTGTCTATGATGTTGACGGAGTGGTTTCTCCATTTCACATTGGTTGAGGCGGACATGATGGTGATCCCGCGTTCTCTTTCCAGCTCCATGGAATCCATAGTGGCTCCGATGCCGTCTTTTCCTTTAACCTCATGAATCTTGTGGATCTTTTTGGCATAAAACAAGATCCGTTCAGTTAAAGTGGTTTTGCCTGAATCTATATGAGCGCTGATTCCAATGTTTCTCATTTTTTTTATTTCAGTATTCATATATCTATCACAACCTCTTAAATAAACTAAAAGGGGACTTCCTGATCTTTCTCAAGAAGATTAAGGGGATTACGAAAACAATAATTGTTGATGGTATTATACCTGAAAAAAACTTATTTGTCACCATGTCGAACCGGAGATTCCCGCGCTCGCCGTCTAAAGTCTTATTTTAAATAATGGTTTTCCAGCGGAAGGTTTTTCTGTTATCATTTTTTTGTTATCATAAAGACAAGCTGGATGATAAAGAGGCCGGCTTTGAAGAAGCACGGTCCGGCTTGCGCGGCAATCAAGCCCGTCTCTCAACATAGAGGGCCCCGGCTGCCTGACGCCAGACACCAACCCAACGCAAGGAGCTGCACAGATGCGTAAACCATTTATGAAATTCGTGGATAATAATATCGTCCTTATGGACGGAGCTATGGGAACGGAAATCTATGCCCGCGGTTATTTTATCAATACCTGTTACGATCATTTAAACCTCACTAATCCCCAGTTGATTAAAGAAATCCACCAGGCCTATTTAGATGCCGGAGCCGATGTCATCGAAACCAACACCTTCGGCGCCAACCGGATAAAACTCCAGAAACACGGGCTGGAAAAAGAAATCCAGGCCATCAATTATCAAGGAGCAGAAATCGCAAGGCAAACCGCAGGCGAAAATATTTATGTCGCCGGCTCCATCGGTCCTCTTGGGGAGAGGCTGGAACCATGGGGCGTTCTCTCCGAGGAGGAAGCCCGGGAGATTTATCAAGAGCAGGCCAAGCCTTTGATAGACGGAGGTGTTGATTTTTTATCGCTGGAGACATTTTCGGACCTCCACCTTATTCAGCAGGCGATTTTGGGAATCAAAGAGAAATTCGATATTCCTGTCATAGCCCATATGACCATCGGAGACGACGGAAACTCCCTGTTCGGGACTCCTCCGGAAAAACTGGCGGTCAAAATGAGGCAATTCGGTGCCGGCATTGTTGGAATCAACTGCAGCGTCGGTCCCAAGATCATGCTGGAAGCCGCAGAAAAAATGATCGCCGCCGTGGACATTCCGGTCAGTGTAATGCCTAACGCCGGCATCCCCCAGAATGTCGACGGCCGGAATATTTATCTGGCCTCCGCAGAGTATTTCGCCGAATATGCGAAACGCTTCGCGCAGGCCGGGGTCAAGGTGATCGGCAGCTGCTGCGGGACCAACCCGGATTTCACCTGTGAAATGCGCAAAGCCGTTCAAGCCGTCCAGCCCCGCCGGCAGCTTAAACGGAAGGTGGAGGTGTCAGAGAAATCGTCACCTCAGCCGGTCATCTCCACCCGGGAGCGGTCCGAATTAGCCAGAAAGATATGCGACCATGAGTTTATCACCACGGTTGAAATCGTGCCTCCCAGGGGAATCGAAGCCGGCAACTCCATCCGGCAAGCCCGGGCCATGAAAGAAGCCGGGGTGGATGCCGTGAATATTCCTGACGGCCCCCGGGCCCTGTCAAGAATGAGCGCCAGTTACTTATCCTTCATCATCCAGCAGCAGGTGGATATAGAAGTCATCCAGCATTATGCCTGCCGTGACCGCAATTTGCTGGGAATGGTGGGAGATTTGCTGGGGGCATACAGCACCGGCATAAAAAATCTGCTTTTGGTTACCGGAGACCCTCCTAAAATGGGGACATACCCGGACGCCACTGCGGTCTTTGATGTGGATTCCATCGGATTGACCAATGTTGTTTACAGCCTGAACTGCGGCCGGGACCTGGGCGGGAACCCTTTGAAAAAACCCACAGGATTCTTAATCGGCGTGGGCGCCAATCCCGGAGCTATCGACCTGGATTATGAAATCAGCCGCTTTGAATGGAAAGTCAAAGCCGGAGCTCAATTCGCCATCACCCAGCCGGTATTTGACCTGGACTTGTTTCATAACTTTGTCAAACGAATAGAACATGTGAAAATTCCACTTCTTGCCGGAATCTGGCCATTGGCCAGCATCCGCAACGCAGAATTTATGAACAACGAAATCCCCGGGGCGCGTGTTCCCGGCGATATCATGAAACGCATGCGCGCCACCCGGAGTAAAAAGGAAGCCAGGGAGGAAGGGATCCGGATCGCCCGGGAAACCCTTCAGGAACTCAAGCCTTATATCTCCGGAGTCCAGGTCTCCATGCCTTTTGGAAAAGTAGAGGCCCCTTTGGAGGTCCTGAAAGACGTGTTGTGATCAGGGGATAATTTCTTGACATTACAGCTGTTCACAAATTATTATGAGGACATCATTATTATAAAAGGGTAAAAGCATGGAAAAACAAGCTTTAATTGAAATGCTCAACAAAGACCTAAAAGAAGAGCACGCAGCTATAATCCGCTACCTGGTGCACAGTTATCTGGAGGGTGAAGACTCTCCTTTAGGAGCCGGGCTTCTCTCCAGATGCCGGGAAGAAATGTGGCATCTTCACTGGCTGGGCCTGATTATAGGCGAGCTGGGAGGCGAGCCTGATATGACTCCGGCCCCTTACCCTTTCGATCCCGCCAACAGGGCCTCTATTTTCAAATCTTACGTCGAATATGAAAAGAACTTAATTCCTCATTATAACCAAGAAGCCGAAAAGGTGGATCACCCGCATATCAAACGGGTCCTGCAAAGGGAAGCCTGGGAATCCGCCATGCATGCGGATAAATTTCAAAGGACTTTGGATAAGCTTTCACCTGAACAAGCAGAAGGACTTCCGGAAGAAGACAATGAGCTCCCGGATGATTTTTTGGAAAGCCTGCAGAATATCATTCAAAACAAATACACGGAGATGCTGCAGCAAATCCGCAACGCATGGGTTTTACAGAAAGACGGATTCATGGCCTGGCAAATCATGGATTTTTCCATGACCAAAATGAAACAATTGGCCCACGTAGCGGAGGAAGTGGCGGAAAATGGAGTCGAGCCGCGGCTGGAAACAGGAAAAATCAAATTGAGTCATGCCATCGGTGCCGCCCTGACGGGAGCCCTGGAAGATGTCCAGCAGTCATTGAAACGCCATCAGGAGCTCCGCAACAGCCGGGAAGCCCAAAAACATTCAGGTCTTTTGATCAATCTGGATCTGAGCATCAAGCAGGAAAAATACGAAGCCGCCGAATATCAGGACTGGCTGAAAAAGCATTGAAGCCCGTCTTGAAAAGCCCGGCTGATGCCGGGGAAACATCCGATTCATAACAGGGGACCCGAAGCCGTCAAAGAATCCGGGGATCAAATGACATACTTGTATAATTTGGACCCGGCAGGAATTTTGGCTTTTCCTTGATAAACATCCCAATAAATTTTCCGGGCTTCCGCCAGTTTTTCAAAAAGAGGGTGGTCTTGAGCGGGCGTATGCACCGCTGCCGTCCGGTCCTCACGGTCCACCATCCGCAAACGATAACACCGGTTTAGAATACCGGCGGTTCCCACGCTGCAGACCGCAACCAGATGATTATCCCGGGTCCACTGAATCATTTGGCGGTAAGGGATATTTTTTTCATGAACCGGGATTTGCATTTCTTTGAGGATCCCCACCATTCCGCCAATGGTCACTGAAGGAAGAATGAGCGGACTTTCCGGGATTTTAATCACGGTTCCGTCCCGGAGTGCAAACAAGCAGCAGGAAGAATCCCATTCGGTGATCAACCTGGTTTCCAGATCCTTATGCGGCTGATCATCCAGAAACATGGCCGACGCGGCTTCCGGGTCGATTTTCCTGGCTTCATCAATGGCTTTCACGCTGATTAAATAATTGACCCCCAGCTTCAGGCATCCAGTCTGGTTGATGGAAACCGCCCGCACCAGATTAGGCACCACCACTCCGTAAAACGGTTCGCCCATATAGCGGTCATAACGGCACGCCACCGCCCGGATGGAAGGGATCCCCGGAAAAGTGACTCCAATGGATTCTTCTTCATCCACGGTGAAGGGCCGCAGATATCCTTGCGCTTTTTTTTCCGCCATTTCGCTGAGAAAAGCCCGCATGGCAGGATGCTGAAAATACTGATGGATAAAAAGATGCTCCAACTCTTCCACAGCAGGAATGAGTTTTTGCTGCTCTGAACTGAGATTGAAAGACATGCCTTTACGAAACCGCTCTAAATTATGTTTCCAATTTAACAAGACCACTTCCACGTGATCATTTTTCTTGCGGCAATAAAACCGGATGCCCTCAAAGGCTAAAAATTGGCCATAATGGATGGAGCGGTTCACTGCGTGAACTTTAGATCCGGGTTCCAAAATCTTCAACTGCTTGTTCTTTAAAATATATTGCATCTGTTTGGGAGCCCATTGAACTCCTTCAAAACCAGCCATTCATTATCTCCTTATAAACGGTTTGATGAAATAATCCGGATTAGCCTGAATGATGAACGGGCCGGGATTGCCGCAGATGCGAGGCGCAGGGCATGACGCTGTGGTCCTTCACCATGAATGCCCTGCAACAAAGCAGATGCGGTGAGATTCGGCCCGCCCGAAGGATAAAAAAATTGCGATTTAAACAACAATTGAAAAAAGATTGCAAAAACATCGCAATTTTTTATGAATTCATCAGGTTAGAAAATCGATTTCCCGGGGCAATGGATGCGGTTCCTAACCTTTCTTTTCCCGGATCTCTTTTTCTTTGGCTTCTTCCTTATCCGGAGATACCAGTCCCACCATCTTCCGGATTTCCCGGTTCAATTCCTCGGCCAGCTCGGGCTTTTCCTTGAGAAGCTGCTTGACGTTTTCTTTTCCCTGGCCTAATCTTTCCCCCTTGTAGGAATACCAGGTGCCGGCTTTCTCGATTAAACCCACGTCCAGGCCGCAGTCGATTAAATCCGATTCCCGGGAAATTCCCTCTCCGTATATGAGATCGAATTGAGCGGTCTTGAAAGGGGGAGCCATTTTATTTTTGACAATCTTGACCTTGACCCGGTTTCCGATAATATTATCACCATCCTTGAGGGAAGCAATACGGCGCACATCAATCCGGAGGGAAGAATAAAATTTCAGGGCCCGGCCGCCGGTGGTGGTTTCAGGACTTCCCAGAAAAAAACCTATTTTTTCACGAATCTGATTCACGAAAATAAAACAGGTTTTCGACCGGCTGACAATAGCGGCAAGCTTTCGCAAGGCCTGGGACATCAAACGGGCCTGCAGGCCGACATGGGCATCTCCCATTTCTCCTTCCAGCTCAGCCTTGGGAACGAGGGCGGCCACCGAGTCCACCACAATCACATCCACAGCTCCGCTTCGAACCAAAACTTCAGCGATTTCCAGAGCCTGCTCTCCATAATCCGGCTGGGAAATGAGCATATTGTCGACATCCACGCCGATGCTGGCCGCATATTTTGGGTCCATGGCATGCTCCGCATCAATAAAGGCGGCCTCCCCTCCTTGCTTTTGAGCCTCAGCGATCACATGAATCCCCAAGGTTGTTTTTCCGGTGGCTTCAGGACCAAAAACCTCCACCACCCGGCCGCGGGGGAAGCCGCCGATTCCCAAAGCTAAATCAAAGGCGATGGACCCCGTAGGAATGGCCGGGACTTTCACCGCGGCGTCCCTTTGCCCCATCTTCATAACCGCGCCTTTTCCGAATTGCTTTTCTATCTGGGAAACAGCGGCGTCTATAGCCTTTGTGCGGGCATCATTTTGGTTAGGGTTTTGATTCATTTTATCTCCTCAGCATTGTTTTCTTTTGTTTCTGTTCCGGCCTGCACCAGGAAAAACACTCTTCTTCCAGCCGCACGCTCAGCAGCTTGCCTCCGCAGCCCGTTCTGGTTCTATTGGCACATTATAAAGCCTGAATTATTCATAAAAAAATTGCGATGCTTTTGCAATCCCTTTTTTATCAGCAATTAGCATGTTTTTTAATGAAAGTTCAAATAGAAAGTTTTTCATTTTCATATTTTTATTTTAATCGCAATTTTTTTACCCTTCGGGCGGGCCGACTCTCACCGCATCTGCTTTGTTGCAGGGCATTCGCAGTG
>JAWODN010000013.1:0-9398 GCA_046483285.1 Candidatus Aminicenantota bacterium
CGCTGCGCTCCTCAGGACGACATGCCCCTTGTCATTGCGAGGCTTGCGTCAGCAAGCCGTGGCAATCCCTTTCTGCCTCGTGAAAGCGGGGCCAACCGCCAAGACGAGGCCGCCAGGGATCCTTTGGCGCTGCGCTCCTCAGGACGACATGCCCCTTGTCATTGCGAGGCTTGCGTCAGCAAGCCGTGGCAATCCCTTTCTGCCTCGTGAAAGCGGGGCCAACCGCCAAGACGAGGCCGCCAGGGATCCTTTGGCGCTGCGCTCCTCAGGACGACAATGAATTAGCGAATTGTCGTCGTCTGCGGCAATCCCGGCCCGTGAATAAGCCGGGTTCGTTATTTTCATTTGTCGTATGCGGCGAAACCGCCATGGGTAATTAGTTCGAAAATGACGCGACAGTGTTATCCTAATGTCTGCAATCCCGCCGTTAACCATTCACTGGATTTTACGTTTTGCGTTTTGTGATACTCTCGAGTAACGCGAGCGCAGCGAGCTGACTGAACAGAACGAACAGACTGAATTTATAAGATATGATAAAATGAAAACAGAAGATATGAAGGAGGCATTATGAAAAGAAGAGATTTCTGTTTAACCGGAGGGGGATTTATCGCTTGTTTGGCTACCGGACGAATTTTTCCTCGGAGGAGTCAAAAATCCCGGCCTTCCCGGGTGATTCTGGTAAAAACGGATAACAGGGCTCTAGGAGTGCGTCGGTGTCTTGAAATCTGGGGAACAAACCCGTGCAAAGGAAAAAACGTTTTGATCAAACCCAATTTCAATACTGCGGATCCTTTTCCCGGTTCCACTCATAATGATACCTTGAAAGCCATCCTGTCCCGCGTCCGTGAAATGCAAGTCGCCTCCGTCAGCATTGGAGACCGAAGCGGCCCACAGGATACGGAAGAAGTTCTAAAGCAAAAAAATATTCACTCTTTGGCTTCCGAATTTGATGCCGAAGTTATCAATTTTGACGCACTGAATAAAGATGAATACGAAAAGATAAATCGACCCGGTTTTCACTGGCGGGATGGATTTCTGGCTGCGCGGCCGGTCACGGAAGCGGAATGCCTGATTCAGACCTGCTGCCTCAAGACCCATCAATACGGCGGTGTTTTCACCATGTCCCTGAAGAATTCGGTGGGAATTGTTCCGCGGAAAGATTATCCTTTTATGCGGGAACTTCACTCTTCTTCCCACCAGAGAAAAATGATTGCGGAAATTAATACCGCCTATAAACCGGACCTGGTCATTCTGGATGGAATAGAGGCTTTTGTGGACGGAGGCCCCATGACCGGAGAAAAAAAGCAAGCTAACGTTTTCCTGGCGGGGGAAGACCGGGTGGCGATTGATGCGGCAGCTGTTGCGATTCTCAAAGAATTGGGCAGCAATGACGCCATCATGAAAACTCCGGTTTTTGAACAGGAACAGATATCCCGTGCGGCTGAACTGAAGCTGGGAGCAGGTTCTCCATCCGGCATATCCATAGAAACCGACGACAAGGCCGGTAAAGAATACGCCGATAAGATTCAAGAAATTCTATTCGGATAAACCACCTGGTTTACGTTGCCTATCCTGACTTATTACTCAGCCTGACCTATCTTTTCTCATCTTCAGCTTGGCTGATTTATATTGCTGAAAAAGGAAGAGATATAAAAACCTCTTCTCTGAGAGATTTTCGTTAGAATGCATTTATAAGCCTCAAAATTCAATTTAAGATTTCAAAGAGTAAAGGTAGGAATTTGGTTTTTTTGTTATTTCTGTTCACTCCATTTCATCAAATTTCCACCTTCTCAGCGACGTCATCACGCCTTAAAATAACGGACAAGTCAACAAGAAACCCGCAGGAAAGAGAGAACATCAGAAAATTAGCGTAATGGAGGCTCAGAAAGAATAAAGATCTCCCTTGTCCTTGAAGCCGGGGAATTGAGAATATCATATATACTCTGATTGTTCCTCAGCGACTATAGAGAGCTGAGCCTGAGGAGGCGGGGGTCGAGCAGCCTTAAAAGTCAGATTAAGATGTTTGATGATCTTGTCTGTGACTTTGTGATCCTCAATAAAGGAAACAATGCGCATGGTTCCTCCACATTGGGGACAGATGAGGGGATTGGTCTCATAGACCTTATGTGAGCCGGGATAAGATACAAGCCATGTATGATAAGAGGGAAAACATGAACACTAAAAAGGACTGAAGCATGGCATATTGGAGTTTGCGGTGGATGGATTTAAACGAAATTGCAAACTATTATTGACATGGCCCTCTTTTTTTCTATCCACATTGCTTAACGGATGGAATAATTTCTCATCATTCCCATGTCTTCGTGCTCAAGATTATGACAATGATAAAGGTACATTCCCTTGTAATCTTTGAATCTAAGCAAGGTTTTTACCCGGGTCCGGGGTAAAAGCAGAAAACTGTCTTTCCAACCTTCATCAACAAAACCCTCTTTAAAAGAATTATAGACGCGGGCAAAACTTCTGTCCGCCGTTCTTTCAATTATTCGAAACTGCAGGCCGTGGATGTGAACCGGATGCGGCATTTCCATCATACCACCCATCATTCCCATCCTGCCGTTAGTGTTAATAAACTCCCACACTTCCGCTGTGTTGAGTTTGACCTTTTCCCAATCCGCGACTTCGGTCATCCGAAAGGTCCTTTCGTTTATGGTCCAGCGCATGTGCCCGCCCATACCGAATACAAACTCCCGGGGATGGGCATAATTTACCGCTTCCTGGGGTTTTAGTTTTTCCAAGGAAGAGAGCCTGGAAGGCACATTAAATTTTTCAGAAACCTTATTCTTTATATTTATGGAAAGAAGATCCATCCTTTCTCCCATTTCGAGAGAACTGAAACCCCGCCCCATCATTCTTCCGCGCATCATCCCTCCCATTCCGGAAAATAAGGAAGGAAACGGAAGGCTTACCAATTTAATCTGCTGATTTTTTTTCTTGTTCGAAAAATCTACCAAAATGTCATATCTTTCCGCGGGCCCGAAGGTGAGATACTTTCTTTGAACCGGCTTTTCCAAAAGTCCGCCGTCAGTCCCTATAACTGTAAACGGAGATCCGTCGCTCCACGCCAATTTATAAATCCGTGAATTGGATCCGTTTAAAAGCCGCATCCGGTATGCTTTGGAATCAAGATCGAGGGAGTAATTCTTTTTCCCGTTAACAATGATCTCATTCCCGAGGAAACCCGTCATTCTGTCCATGGGAGACGATAAGTACATCAGTTGATTGTCCGGATTGAAAGTCCGGTCCTGAATTATTATGGGGATTTCATTATCGCCGGAGGGAAGATTGAGCTCCTCTTCTTCATCATCGAATACAATAAACAGACCCGCCAGACCGCTGTAGACCTGGGGCCCTGTAAATTCGTGTGGGTGGGGATGAAACCAGTAGGTTCCGGCGCGGTTTTTAACCTCGAACTCGTAAACATACTGCTCCTCTTTTTGAATAACATACTGGGGATGACCGTCCATTTCCGGTGGCACGTGCAAGCCGTGCCAGTGCACGATGGTAATCTCATCGATATCGCTTTTAAATACCACCCGGATCTTTTCACCTTTTTTCACCCTGAAAATGGGGCCGAGGTAATTGTCGTCCAAATTCTGGATGGCGTCTTTCCTGCCCTCTTTAACTTCTCCAGAAAACCTCCACACCTGAGTCCGGTTTCCAGCCAGAATGGGAACCTCGTCAGGATGGGCGGTTAGTTCAACCTCAATATCCGGAGTAAAATTCGGATTAGGCTTCTTCCCTGGAGGCCCGTTTTTGTTAAACAGGGAACCGGGCAGAACCGAAAAGGCCGCAGCCCCGCCGGCTGCTTTAAAAAAGTTTCTTCGTTTAATCTTACTATCTTTCATTTCGCCCCTTATTTATCGTTTTTAATTGCGATGAGTTTCAGGATATCCAGCCAAAGGTTTTTGACCTTGATATTCCGAAACCCCGCTTTTTGCAGGTTTTTCACGGTATCTCGATTGATGTTGGCCCCGTAAATGCACAAAGGGACAGGATTTAAAATATCCATCACAGGACCAATGACCGGATTTTTGCTTTTGACATGTTCCAGCATCAGGATTCTGCCGCCGTTTTTACACACCCGCCTGATTTCCTTTAATCCTTTGACCGGATGGGGTGCCGAACAGAACACACATGAGGTAACAACCGTATCAAACGTATTGTCGGCAAAACTCATGCTTTCCGCATCCATTTCCAGGACCTCTTTGATGTTCGGGAGCTTCTCCGCTTTCTCCCGGGCTATTCTCACCATGGCGGGGCTGAAGTCAATGGCTGTGACCTCTACACCCTCTGGGTAATATTCAAAATTCTTTCCGGTACCGGCCCCCACTTCCAGCACTTTACCAGAAGCATCCTGCAGCATACGTTCCCGGTGACCGGAAAACATTTGCTCCATGGGTTTGTCAATCAGATCGTAAACGCCCGAGATTCGATTGTACCGGTGTTTAATTTTCTGTGTTTTCGAGCTCTCCGGCATAATTTCAGATCAACAGCGTGTTACAAATCTTTTTTCATGTTTTCAAATTCTTCTTTTGAGATTTCTCCGCGGGCGTATCTTTTTTTCAATATGTCCAGTGCGGTTTCCCCCTGTTGATTTCCCGAACTTCGGCTGCTTTGACTTGTCAACCGCACGATAAGATAAACGATCGCACCGAGGATGATTATCCAGAAAAACCACCCATACCACATCATTCCGCCGAATCCCATGTTGTGCCACATAATGACCTCCTTTCAGGAAACTGTTTCTCCCTTTTTTTAATAAGCAAGAAACATGCCACACCGCCCGTTGTCATTCTGAGGAGCGAAGCGACGAAGAATACCAAACTGCCCCGTTAAATGAAACGTCCCCGGATCTTTGCCGGCACCCCCATGTCATCCCAGGGCGGTGTCAGCCGGCCGAGGGGATCTTAGACGGCATCGCCGAATAAAACGGTTCCGCATCCTTATGTTGCCACCCCCTCCGGGAATGACAAGGGACTGTCCTTTCAGATAGGAATAATCTGCTTTTATGCAATATCACGTTTCAAAAACAAATTTATATGCCTGTGTACAGTGCTCAAGCCGTTCACGGAAAAATAAGGTATAATAAAAATAAGAGGAAGAGAATGCTTCAATTAAAATCAATTTCTATTTATATCATTATATTAGGACTGCTCTATTTTCCGGCTGTCAATCATGCCGCTGTGATTGAATACGGCCTCACCATCGCCCGGGAAACCGTAAACATCACCGGTGACCCGGCCAAGGGCATGACCATAAACGGAGGAATCCCCGGTCCGGTGCTGCGCTTCACAGAGGGCGACACCGCCCGCATCCATGTGCATAATAAAATGAAAGTATCCACATCCATCCACTGGCACGGCATCCTGGTCCCTCCGGAAATGGACGGGGTTCCCTATGTGAGTTTCCCGCCCATTGAAGCGGGAACCACCTTCACCTATGAATTTCCCATCCGGCAGTCCGGAACGTACTGGTACCATTCCCATTCCGAACTTCAGGAGCAGAGCGGCGTCTACGGTGCTATTGTCATCGAGCCGAAGGAAAAACGCTTCACCCCGGACCGGGAACATGTCATCGTTCTTTCCGACTGGACAGACGAGGACCCCCACAGTGTCATCCGCACCCTGCGCCGGGGCAGCGAATGGTACGCGCTCCAGAAAGGAAGCGGGCAGAGCATTATCGGGGCCGCCCGGGCCGGCATGCTGGGCGATTATTTTAAGCGCGAACTCCAGCGCATGCCGCCCATGGATATCGCGGACGTTGCCTATGACCGTTTTCTTGCCAACGGCCGGCCGGAATTCAGCCTGGAAGCCGCTCCGGGGGAAACCGTTCGCCTCCGGATTATTGACGGTTCAGCCAGCACCTTCTTTCATTTGGAATTCAGCGGCGGGCCGATGACAGTCGTTGCCGCCGACGGGCTCGATGTCGAGCCTGTTGAAATAAAGCGCTTTCTTATCGGGGTAGCTGAAACCTATGACGTGCTCATCGACATGCCGGAAACCGGCGCCTATGAACTGCGGGCCACGGCCCATGACGGTTCCGCCTTCGCCTCCCTCTGGCTGGGAAACGGGGCCCGGCATCCCGCTCCGGATGTGCCGAAACCGAACCTTTATCACTCTATGGGAGATTCAAGCCTGAAACGCATCTTTGCCTTAACACCCGCCGGCTCTATGGGCATGGCCGACAGGGCGGTCAACGCCGGTGAATTTGACCAGCCGGGCATGACGGGCATGGATGCGATGGATTCCATGTCAATGGAAGGCATGGATATGGGTTATATGGACAGCATGGGGGATATGCATGATATGAAAGCGGAAAAGAAACAAAGCCGCATCAAAGAAAGCGCCCGCGACGGAAAAAAGTACGGCAATACATTCAGTCTTCTGGCCCCGGATGTTTCATCATCCGACAACCTGGCCATTGACGGCATGGACCCCTCTCGCCCCTGGCCCCCGTACGACAAGCTCCGCGCTTTAGAACCGACCGCCTATCCCGAAGGTAATCCGGTACGCAGCATCCGCCTGACCCTGGACGGGGATATGGGCCGGTATGTGTGGTTCCTGAACAATAAGCCGATTTCAGAAAGCCACTACATCCGCATACGGGAGAACGAGGTGGTCCGTTTCATTATGATAAACCGTACTATGATGCACCACCCCATGCATCTGCACGGGCATTTCTTCCGTGTTATTAATCAGCATGGCGATTACTCCCCTCTTAAACACACGGTGAATGTGGCGCCCATGTCCACCACCGTGATTGAATTTCTGGCCAACGAGGTAGGCGACTGGTTCTTTCATTGCCATCTTCTCTACCACATGAAAAGCGGAATGGCCCGGGTGGTGCATTATGAGAATTTTCCTCTCCCCGAGAGTCTCACCGGAATCCGCAAAAAGCGGTTTAAGGAAGACTGGTATGCCTGGAGTGATCCGGTGATTTTAAGCAACATGAGCAGAGGCGCCCTTCTGGCGGCTGACATCCGCAATACCTTCGCTTTAAAATGGGAGACAGGATGGCAGAACACAGATGAGATCAAGTGGGAGACCATCTTCACTTGGAACCGCTTTATAAACCGCTTTTTCACCGCTTTTGCAGGCGCCAACCTGGAGGGTGCCCGTGATAACATGGAGACAGTCCGCGGAGTTCTCGGCTTCCGCTACCTGTTGCCCCTGAATATCGAATCCCGGGTATGGGTTGACACCGATCTCGGCGCCCGCTTCAGTTTGGAAAAGCATTTTGAACTGACCCCCCGCTTTATGCTGCTTGGCGAGGTCCAATACGACACGCACGAACTCTGGGAAGGCCATGCCGGACTCTCTTATACCATCAGCAAATCCATCTCCCTGGTGGGGCAGTGGCACTCGGAATACGGCTGGGGCGGCGGTATACAGATCCGGCTTTGATGTCACTCTCATACGACATCATACCGGACCGGCGTCCAGTAACCGGTCTCCTCATCGGATTCAAACTTTTTCCCCGCACGCAAAAAAGAATTCCCTTTCTTTTGTGTCTTCAACTCGTGCCAGACCTCCTCCTTTTTTGCCTGGTAAATTCTCAGGCATCCGGAAATTATTCCGCCGCCTGTTCAACCTTTTGAAAAAACCGGCTTTTCTTGTATCCCGCATAAAAATTTACCGTTGATTACCTAGCCTGGATTATTCCCGGGCCGGGATTGCCGCAGATGTCGGAGTTGCAGCGAGGAAGCCGTGGCACTCCACTGCGACGAGCCGCAACCCGGCAGATGCGGTGAGATCCGGCCCGCCCGAAGGGTAAAAAAATTGTGATTAAAATAAAAATATGAAAATGAAAAACTTTCTATTTGAACTTTCAATAAAAATCATGTTAATTGCTGATAAAAAAGGGATTGCAAAAACATCACAATTTTTTTATGAATAGGTCAGGCTAGCCAGGCTAAGTCATTAGTCAGGCTTGTTATTTTCCAATTAATAAGTCAGAATAATACGAGAAATTCAAATGGACATCCGCTGCATCGAAGTCATTGACGACAAAACCGCCGCCATATTAAAACAAAAAACCCCACGCGAACGGCTTGAGATCGCTTTTGGATTGTGGCGGACTGCGCGGACGATGCTTTATAATAATCTAAGATCTCTTCATCCGGACTGGGACAAAGAAACCATAGCTAAAGAAGTCAGCAGCAGGATGTCACATGGATCAAAGTGAACTGCTTTCTTATATAGTCCATTGCTTTGAAAAATTAGACATCCCCTACTTCATTACCGGCTCAATCGCCTCCATCGCCTATGGAGAACCGCGTTTCACCAATGACATCGATATTGTCGCGGATATTAAAAGAGATCATATTGATGAATTTAAAGACTGCTTCCCTGAAGATGACTTCTATATGGAAAAAGAATCCATAAGGCGGGCCGTCAAATATCAGCATCGGTTTAACATCATACATCCGGCTTCCGGTTTCAAGATGGATATAATGATCAGTAAAAAAGATTCCTTTGATCACAGCCGGTTCAGCCGGATTAAACGGCTGTTTATATCCGAAAACCAATCAGCGAATTTCGCTTCCCCTGAAGATGTTATCTTAAAAAAATTGGAATATTATAAACAAGGCGGATCAGAGAAGCATCTCCGTGACATCACCGGCATTCTTCGAATTTCAGGTGATTTGATCAATAAAGATTATCTTTTAATTTGGGCTGAAAAGCTCAACGTTAGAGAGATTTGGGAATCCGTTGTAAAAAAGACTCATTCGTAACGGAGGGTATCAGCCGGATTGGCGACGGCGTAATGCGCGGCCGGCCAAGCCAGCGGGTGTGGCTTTTAAACCGCCACCCCTTGTCGAATAGCTTCGGTGGTTTCGACTCAACAGGTGCCATGACCCAGTAACGCGGCATGCCGTACTCCTTCTTTCTCAATTCCTAACGCTCGGTATCCCCCCTGAAAATTTACCTTTGATTACCTGGCCCCCATCACCCATTTTTCACCTTTCACTCAATATACCCCAATTCTTTGAGCTGGGCGCGTATGCGGGCGTGCCCGTCTCCGGTGTTGAAAACCCGGCAGGATTTGAATTTCAATGCGACATCCATGTCTTTCTTCAACCTGGAGGTTAAAAATCGATTTTTGGTTTCGATGATCCGAAGGGAGGACATGCCGACGCTGCAGTCGATCTCATAGTGACTGCCGCGGTAATGAACCCGGTGGATGGAAGCCGGCAGGAACTGGGTCTGCGGTCCCGAGGCGATCTCAATATCCTCCGGCCTGATCAGGATCACAATATCCCCGTCATCCACCCGTCCGCCGGTATCCGTTTCAACCTCGATGGATGTGCCTTTAATATAAACCCGCCCCTTTTGCGCGAAGGCGTCCAGGACATTGACCTGTCCGATGAAGCTGGCCAC
>JAWODN010000056.1:0-9452 GCA_046483285.1 Candidatus Aminicenantota bacterium
CATTCCGTTAATAAATCATAGCTCAAGTGAAATCCCTATTCAAAGTCCCCGAGAAGACTGGCAATCCTGGCCCGCTCATCAGCCGGGTCATGTTGAATCCAAATCAACCTTTATATTCAAAAATTCAAGCATATCTTTCAGCGCCACCACTCCGGCCAGACTGCTGTTTTCCACCACCATGAGCCGGCTGCGTTTCTTTTGCCTCATAATCGAAAGGGCCTTAACGGCATCCTCATCCGGGTTGACGGTGTTATCCGTTGAGCAGCTTTTCATAATATCCTCAACTGTTTTGCCGGATCTCTCTTCTTTGGGAACCTCTTTCACCTGCTTCAATTCCACACACCCCACCAGTTTGCCGCTTTTCACCACGGGATACATTTTGAAGTGATATTTATAAATATAATCCTCTATCAAGTCCTCCAGGGTGGTGGAGGGGGAAACCGTAACCGGATCAGAAATCATAAACCGGGACACTTTTTCTCCCTCTAAGGCTCTTCTTATCACAACCTGCTGGTAAGACATCTGGGAGGCGCTCCGGATAAACATACCAATCAAAAACATCCAGGCTCCACCGATAAAATTACCGGCAATGACTTCGAATACTCCCAAAATAATAAGAGCAAAACCGAAACCGGAACCGATTTTGGATGCCACATTAGTGGCCCACCGGATATCATCCTTCCATCCCCATAAAACAGACCGGAGCACCCTCCCGCCGTCCAGAGGAAACGCCGGGATAAGATTGAAACCGGCCAAAATGAGATTGATCCAAGCCAGGTAATCAATCACACCCACCACCGGATATCCCCATCCGGCGGTTTCCCCTAAAAATACCACCCCGAAAAGAGCGAATCCGAGAACAATACTGGACAACGGCCCGGCAACCGCCATGAAAAATTCGGCTTTGGGGCTGGGCGGTTCTTCCGTCATCTCAGCCACCCCTCCAAACACAAACAGGGTGATTCCTTTCATAGGGATACCGAACCGGCGGGCGATCAAGGAGTGCCACAATTCATGAAAAACAATAGAAAACAATAAACCGATCGCTCCGGCCACCCCCATTGCCCAATAAGTGGAGGCGGAAAGGCCTTCTTGAAAATTAGGAAACAATCCTTTGGCCAAGGTCCAGGTGATCAGAAGTCCCAAAATCAGCCAGCTGAGGTCCAGCTTGACCTCAAAACCAAATAATTTAAATATGGTGATTCGTTTACCGAACATACACACCTCCGTTCTGATTTATTATCACTGCGCACCCACCTAATGTCAATTTTCGGAAACAGGGCGGACAAGGGAAATTATTTGGGCCGGGACAGAACCATGCGGTCGATCACAGCCAGGATGTTTTTGATAAGCCCGGATTCGTCTTTATAACCGATATAATTCGGCCGCAGCTGATGCGCGGAAGAAACCGTCGCCGGCTCACTGTCCGGTAAAATGAGAAGAGTTTTTAATGAAGCGATCAGACTTTTTTTATCGAGAAGATATTTCAAATAAGCGGAATTATGCAGGTAAAGCACCAATATGGAAATTTCCGAAAAAGACACCAGTCTTCTCTTTAATTCGTCCATCGAGTCATATGGCTCGATCCTGGCCGTCTCAGAAAAGCTGTCCGTTAATCCCTTCGTCAATTTATCCGATTGGATGGAATTCGAGGTATAAATGACAATTCTCATTTTTTTCTTTCCGCTTATCAATATACAAGAAACATGCCAGATTGTTTTTCAGCCTCTCCGGGATAAAACTTCTGATTCAGTAAAAACATGTTTAGTTCGGCCGGACATATCGCATGCCGCGGGACAAAACCGGAGGAATCCGGGGCCGCCGCCTTCCTCATATCGCCATGAGGAAGGCGGGGAGGAATATGCAGGGATTTTTCAGCGGGGGGGCTTGGACACAGCGTGTTTTTTCAGCAAGGTGTAAAGCCGGGAGCGGGACAGGCCGGATATCCGGCACGATTCTTTGATATTCCCCTTGGTGAAAGCCATCAGGTCCTGAAGATATTTTTTTTCCGCCCTGTCGACCGCCTTGTCTCTGATATCCTGGACGGGCGGCATATCCTCAGGGCTTTCATATGGGGGGTGATCTTCTTTCTCTCTTTGCTCCCGGTTTATAGCTGATTTAAGGGCGGCCACGCGGATATGGTCAGGCAAATGTTTGGGATAAAGCACCGGATCGTGATGAGCCGCGGAAATTGATTGCTCCAAGGCCTGAATCAATTCCCGCACGTTTCCGGGCCAGGGATAGTTAACCAGATTATCGATGAACTCAGGCGAGGTTTTCTTCAAATCGGTATGGTATTGCCGGCAGAATTTTTTTAAATAAAAAGAAATAAGCTCCGGGATATCCGGCTTCATTTGGGACAATAGAGGCAATTCAATCACAATGGTGCGCAGCCTGAACAATAAATCTTCACGGAACCGTCCTTCCTCCACCATTTTATCCAGATTGCGGTTGGTTGCGGATATCAAACGAAACCGGCTGGTGATTTCCTTTTTCCCCCCCACCGGCCGGAATCTTTTCTCTTGCAAAACCCGCAGAAAAGACTTTTGGATGGAAAGCGGCAGCTCCCCCACTTCATCCAAAAATAATGTTCCGCCGTCGGCTTGCTTGACCAGTCCGTCCCGGTATTGATCCGCGCCTGTGAAAGCGCCCTTGACATGCCCGAACAGCACACTCTCAACCAGATTTTCGGGCAAAGCGGCACAATCCACCACCACGAAATTATTTTTCGCCCGGCCGCTGTTGTTATGAATTCCCAGCGCCGCCAATTCTTTGCCCGTTCCTGTTTCTCCTGTGATTAAAACATTGGCCTCGGTTTCGGAGGCTTGGGCAGCCTTATCCAAGGCGGAAACCAGCTGAGGATTTTTTCCGATGATACCGTATCTGTTGAAATTTTCAGACGGCCTTCGGGGTGCCTTTTTTTCCCGGTATTGCACCGCCCGGCTGAGGGTTAACTTGATCTGCCGGCCGGAAGAGGGTTTCTGAATGTAATCCCAGACCCCGCTCTTAATGGCCAATTCTGCCCCATCCGGATCTCCGAAACCCGTGATGATGATCACTTCCGGGGGATCGGAAAGAGATTGGATCTTCGGCAGCATCTCCAATCCGTTTCCATCCGGAAGCCGCACATCCAAAAAAACCACATCATAACGCCCGCTTTGAATGCGCTTCAAGCCGTCTTCACATGTCAGAGCCTGGCCGGTCTCATGTCCGTCCTTTTCCGCCACCGCAGAAATGGCCCGGCTTATCTGCGGATCATCATCAACTACTAAAATTCTGGCCATTTCCGATCCCTTCTTTTCTTTGATCTCCATCCAATACCGACCGGACAGACAGAGCCAATTTTGCCGAATCAACAGGCTTGGCAAGATATTTGGAAATACCGGCCCGGCGGAGCTCCTTTTCATTGATTTTTTCACTGAATCCGCTGAGAAGGATAACCGGAATCTTTTTCCTCTCCATTTTCTTTGCTTTCCGCGCCAATTCCAATCCTGTCATATCCGGCATGGTTTGGTCGGTTAAAATCAAGTCGAAAGCGTCCTCCTGGTGAGACTGGAGTATGTTTAAAGCCTTCCGGGCTGAATGACAGGCTGTAACCGTGTACCCCAATTTGCCCAGAATTTCATTCAAGCTTTTCAAGACAGACGTCTCATCATCGACAACCAAAATATGTTCATTTCCTTCCGGAAAGTCAAATTGTTCCTCCTGTTCTTCTTGCCCCTCCTTCTCCCGGACCGGAAAAAATACATTAAATGCCGATCCTTTCCCCTCTTCACTGTAAACATTGACCGCTCCACGGTGTTTGCGGACGATGCCTTCCACCACCGCCAGCCCCATACCGGTCCCTTCACTGGATTTTTTGGTGGTGAAGAACGGATCGAAAATTTTATCGATTATTTTTTCAGGAATTCCGCAGCCGTCATCGGTGATGCTCAATTTCAAGTAACGTCCGGGAGACAAGCCCGGATATCTTTTTATCGCATGCGGATCCAGGCGGATCGCTTCCAGGGCGATAACAATTTTCCCTCTTTCTTCCTGAAAAGCTTGCGCCGCATTCGAACAAAGATTCATTAAAACCTGGTGAATCTGAGTGGGATTGCCGTAGATCATGTCCTCTTCAGTTAAAATCCGGTGATGTATTGCTATTTCGGCCGGAATGGAGGAGCGGATCAATCTGGAGGCTTCTTTAACAAGCGGAATGATGCGGATGGTTTTCATTTCATTCGGTTCCTGACGGCTGAATGAGACCACCTGGTTCACAAGATCCTTTCCCCGCTTGGCCGCGGCCAGCACCTGGCCGAGAAAGTCTCTGACCGGGTCATTATCCGGAATCTGCCACAAAGCCAGTTCTGTGTTTAACACAATAGGCATCAATATGTTATTCAGGTCATGCGAAATTCCGCCTGCCAGAGTTCCCAAGGCTTCCATTTTATGGATTTTTCGTAAATTCTTTTCCATCCTGACTTCCGCTGTGATATCCCGCAGCACCAGGACGGTGAAAAGAATTTTTCCGGTATGACCTGATTCCCTTACGGGAGATAAAAAGATATCCACATCAATTTTTTCACCGTCTTTTTTCCGGAAGAGAATCCTTTTGGAAACCGGGCGGTTTCCTTTGCTCCCAGGGGAGCTGTATTCATCCCCATCGTTGATGATACCCAAATCATCCAGGGACTTTCCCATCAATTCGCCCGGCGGATAGCCCAAAATGCCTTCCAAGGCCGGGTTGACAAAAAGGACTTTTTTCCTGCTGTCAAAAAGAAGGATTCCCTCCCGGATATTCAGAACCGCCGCGGCCAGCCTCCGGTTTATCTCCTCCATTTGACTTCGCCGGGTGATATCCTGCACCGTGCCCACCATGCGGACCGGTTTTCCCCGCTCATCCCGGATGACATCCCCCCGCTCATGAAGCGTTTTTTCTTTTCCTCCCGGCGTTTGAATACGGTGCTCGATTGAATAAGGCGCCTTTTTTAAAAATGAATTCCGGACAGCGCGCCTGACCGCCCCCCGGTCATCCGGGTGAACCGCCTCGAGAAAGGATTGGAAGGAGGGTGAAAAATTTTCCCGGTTTTTTTCCATAATCCGGTAAATTTCATTCGACCACGCCAACCGGTCGCTCTTGATATCCCACTCCCAGTTGCCCAGGCGGGCCATCCTTTGAGCGGTCGCCAACCTTTTTTCACTCTCTTTGAACTTCTCCTGAACCAACTTCAAGCCGGTTATGTCTGCCAGAGAAAGAGTGTGTTCCCCGGTTTCCGGTATCATGGAAAAAGTTCCGATTAAGAATTTCAAGGTGCCGCACGTATCCACCATGCGGAATTCTTCTTTCCAGGGAAGATAAGACTTTTTCGATTGGCTCAGTTTGATAATGGACTCAAGCTTCGGCCGGTCCTCCTTGAAAACAAAATCCATCCACTTTTTTTTGCCTTTTAATTGGGAAAGATTGAATCCCGTCAACTTGATAAATTGAGAATTGGCTAGTTGAATGACTCCATCCTCAGAAAACAGGCATTTGGCTGTTCCGGTTCTGTGGAATATGGCCCGGTAGCGGGCTTCGGATTCCTGCAGTTTTAAAAAGTCCGTTTTCTGTTTTTTACGGAGCCTGATGTTTTCGGCCTCCCGTCTAATCACCGCACAGAGGCGTTCCGGGTGTTTATTCTCAATGATGTCCGCAGCACCTTTTCGAAAAGCCTCCTCCTCCTTATCTTTATCTAAATCGCCGGCACTCAGGATAAACGAAACATCCCCTTTAAATTGTTTTATCAGTGAAAAAACTTTTGAACCTTTAAAGGGGCCGGAGTCCAAATCCATAATCACGATATCAAAAGATTCCCGCAGCTTGGTTTTCAGCCCCGCTGAATCTGAAACAACCTCAAATTTTCCCCGGATTCCATTCGAGCCGAGAGAATCACGGATTAGATCAACGGCCTCCGGTTTGATACCGGCTAAGAGGAGATTAATGGTAAAAGACATGCGGGGTTTATCCTTGGCCGGTTATCGCTTCTACCTCCGCAATTGTTTTTGGAATCGGCTTTTTGCCTAAAATCCGGCTCCCGTTTTCCGTGACCAGAACATCATCTTCGATTCGGATGCCTCCGAAATCGCAGCAGGACTCGACTTTATCATAATTGATGAAATCCCGGAATTTGTTTTCGGCTTTCCATTTATCTATGAGAGCGGGAATGAAATAAATTCCAGGCTCCACCGTTAAGACGTAACCCGGCTTCAGTTCCTTGGCCAGCCGCAGATAGGCGAGACCAAATTGATCGCTCCGCTGGACACTTTTATCATACCCCACATACTTTTCGCCCAGATCTTCCATGTCATGGACATCCAGACCCATCATATGTCCCAAACCGTGAGGCATGAACAAGGCATGGGCGCCTTGGGAGACCGCTTCCTCTGGGTCGCCTTTCATGAAGTCAAGCTGTTTAAGTCCTTCGGTTATCACCCGGGCGGCTTTGAGATGAATGTCTTTGTTTTTCACCCCCGCTTGAATGCTCCCAATCGCGGCTTGCTGTGAATCCAAAACGATTTGATAAATTTCCTTCTGCTTTTCCGAAAACCGGCCTCCGACAGGAATGGTGCGGGTGATGTCGGAAGCATAATGCATGGGAGACTCGGCTCCGGAATCATTCACCAGCAACCGGCCTTTTTCCAGTTTATGACTATGATCATGGTTATGCAGAATCTGGCCGTTGACGGTTAAAATAATGGGGAACGCCGCAGGTCCTCCATGGGATAAAGCGATCCCCTCGATCACACCGGCGATCTCATACTCAAACACCCCGGGAATGGCCATCTTCATGGCCGTGGTGTGCATTTCATAAGACGCATCCAGCGCGGTCTCAATCTGTTCAATTTCCTCAGGACTCTTGACCGACCTCTGCGCCACAACCGCCTTGACCAATTCTTCCGAAATATGCTCCTTGGCCCTATCCGGTTTGAAGCCCAGAAGATCTCCCAGCTTCGTGGCGTTTTCCGGACGGTAGGGGGGTAAAAAATGAACCGTTTTTCCTTTATTAAGAGCGGCTTTAACGGTTTCTTCCAGCTTTTCCAGGGAAGCGGTATGATTCACCCCCACGATTTCGGCTCTTTGCTTGAGAAGGGGCTGATAACCCATCCATATCATATCTTCCACATCCACATCATCGCCGAAAATAATATCCCGGTCTTCATCAAGGTCAATGACTCCAGCCAAACCAGGGGAATCCAGACCGAAAAAATACAGAAAAGAACTGTCCTGGCGGAAATGATAGGGATTGGCCGGATAATTCATGGGCGTCTCATCATTACCCAGGAATAAAATCAATCCATTTTGGACCTGATTTTTCAGTTCATTTCTGCGGCTGGTGTAAACAGCGGCTTCAAACATATTTGTCTCCTTTCTCATCTCATTTTAAATTTAATAATCGCCTCATACAATGATGCCATCGTTTGTATTGAGTTATAAGTGTAATGCATTCAGCGAAAATTTCAACCAAGGGATCGCCCGGCATACGCCGGATGACCTCCTCCACCCTATGGGTTTTATGCCCGTCCGCCGCATCTGCGGCAACGCCGGTCTGTTTTTACCTTAGATCCGGGGAAGTTTCCGGGCGGAAGGGGCCGAAGCGATGCCCCCTTTCGAAGTGCAGCGCAGTTCCGGAGGAAGCATGCGTCCCGCCGAATAAAGCGCGTCAACGGTTTCATCCAAGGGAACCGGATTCTCATAACCTCCGCAGATTAAATCGGCACAGATCATCGCCGATGAAGCCGTCGCCGCATTGCGGGTGTGACAGGGGATTTCACATAAGCCTTGGACCAAATCACATACGGATCCCATGGCGTTTTGAAGAGATATGGCGGCGGCGTCCACGGCCTCCCGGGGATCCCTCCCGGCCGCTTCCACCACAGCTGCGGCGCCCATGGCTCCAGCCGCCCCGATCTCGACCTGACAGCCTGCCACTTCAGCGGCGAATGTGGCACGCAATGCGATGATCACCCCCACCGCCCCTGCTGCGAACAAGCACATGGCGGCCTGCTCCTCGTTCATATCAAACTCTTCCACCAGGGTCACAATTAAACCGGGGATCACTCCGGCTGCGCCGCCGGTGGGGGCTGCGCACACTATCCCCATGCTGTTGCTCACATGCAGTGCGGCCATGGCTCTGGCCGCAGCCCGCGAATGGAGACCGCCTATAGGGAGATGTCCCCGGCTTTCTTCCTCCCAAATTTTATGGGCGGTGGGCTGAATAAGCTGCATGCGCACATCTTTGCGCTTGATCCCTTCATCCACCGCATGGCGCATAATCCGGTAACGGCGTATCATTTCCTGCATCGTCTCTTCTTCGCTCAGACCAAGCAGCCTGGATTCATATTCCAAAGCCGTCCTGCCCAGGGTCATGCCCTGGCTTTCTGCGCACTGCACCATGCTCTCCGCATCGGTGAATAGCGGTTCCCCTTTTTTCATGAAGAAAACCGGTCCGGAACGGCGGACTTTATGGACCTTCGGCATGTTCCGGATCTTATTGAGAATTTCTTCCGGAAGAAGAGCTTTACCCCGGTAATGAACGAATATCCGATGGCTGTCTTTCTGCCGGGCGGCCAATTCAACGGGAGCGGAAGACATGATGTGATCCAGATCCGGTTCCACTCCGATCTCTCCCTCGATCAGATAATCATGGGATTTTCCGTCTATATTCACAGTCCATTCATCCATTCCGGCGATCTCAATCATTCCTCCGCCCACCGACCGTGCCTCCACCTTCATTACGGTCTCATTTTCTCCGGTCATCTCTATACGGACCGCATTGGGATGGCTGTCTTTCAGCCGGGATACCCGGAAATGCAGATCAATCCCTGCCTTTTCGGCTTGCTTCAGAGCGGATTTGAATCTTTTATCGGTGATGTTCCAGTTCATAAGACCGGCGGCCAAAGCCAAATCCACCCCCTGCTGGGTATAAACCTGGGAATAAGAGCCGCGGGGGTCGAAAGTGAAAACAGCCCTTTTTGGTTTTTCGTTCAGCAGGGACCGGCAGATACGGCCGATCCGGTAAGAACCGGCCGTATGCGAGCTGGAAGGGCCGCGCATAACCGGACCCAGCACATCATTGAAGATGCTGATGAACATAGGCGTCCGGGCTATTCCTGGGCCATTTTGCGGTAAATTTCGTATCTTTCCTTGGCGTTTTCTGCGGCTTGCTTGAACAGGGTTTCGGCTCTTTGGGGATACTGCTGCTCCAGGGAACGATAGCGGATTTCATTTTCCAGAAATTTATAATAATCCAATTTAGGCTCTTTTGAATCCAAAGTGAGCGGGTTCTTGTTTTCTTCAGCACGCGCCGGGTTATAGCGATAAAGCAGCCAATAACCGGAATCCACAGCCAGTTTTTCCTCCTGCTGGGTCTTCCGCATGTCCAAACCGTGGTTGATACACGGTGAATAGGCGATGATCAGCGACGGGCCATCAT
>JAWODN010000066.1:0-8222 GCA_046483285.1 Candidatus Aminicenantota bacterium
CAGCGTTCATTCTCATTACGGCCTGCATACTCGCCAAGTCGCCATGCGACCCTCTTCATCAGAGGCTTTGAAGATTTCGTCGCCTCCACCTTCACTCCGATTGCTTCCGGCTGGAGCGACCTTTGCCGGGTGGGGTTGTCTCCCACTGAAGGTTCGCGCCTTCTCACGGCGCACTGAATAAGCCAGGCTAAGTAAATAAACACTGAAAAACCTCCGCCTGCAAACTTAAAAATACGCATAATCTTTCGGCGGCTTCTCCGGTCCCGGCAGAGAAACCGATTCGCATCCCATTGACAAATAGACCATCGGACACATTTTAAATTTTTTTTACCTGGACCCAAATACGGTTTATAATAGAAACAGGCATGATCCACAAAATGAAGAGAAGGAGGAATGAATATGAATACCCACAAACCCGGTAAAATTGTGCCGGTGCTTTTGGTTGTCATCATTTTTATGGCTGCGGCTTTCGCGGCAGGATATTATGTGAGTTGGCTGCAGTTCAGCAAGAAAACCGAGGAACTGCGCTATGATTTTTCGTCATTCGAAGCCAGGTATGAAAAAATCTTGTCTTCTCTGCGTTCCGATGTCATGGATATCAAAGCTCACCTTGAAGAGTACAAAGGAAAAACAGAAAAAGAAGCCCGACAGCTCCGAATGAAAAGCATTATGCTCAAAGCCAAGGGGGAAATCATATCCAGTAAACTTTCTCTTGCCCGGAATGAAGAGGATCGGTCCCTCCAGTATTTAAGTGACGCCATTGGTGTTCTCAAAGAAGCATATGAAGTCTCCGAATCAAGCGTGAAACAGCAGATCGAAGATATCCGGCTGCAGCTGGCCACAATCAAAGGTTTGATTCAGGTCGATTCCGAAAAGGCTCAGCAGGAGATGGATAAACTTTGGCGGAGGATCGACGAAATTCTCAACTGAAAGGAATTCTCATGAACAAAAAACTGACCTTGATCCTTATTGTTTTATTAACAGGGGGAAGCACGGCGGTTGGGGCGTCTCTCCCCCCTCCTGATATACCCAAAATCATGGAGGAAATTTCCCAGGACAACATCGAAGCCGTTCTCAAAAAGCTGGAGTCCTTTCATACCCGCCACACCCTTTCCTCCCGAAAAAAAGATTTCGGAATCTGGGCCGCAGCAGATTGGATTAAAGAGAAATTCATGGAAACCAGCCCCAGGCTTAAGGTTTTTTTTGACGATTATACCGTAAAGCCCCAGGGAAGCCGTTTTCAGCGGGATATCGACATCCGAAATGTGGTGGCGGTGCTTCCGGGACAAAAAGAAAAAGGAAACGAGCGCATTTTTCTGGTCAATGCCCATTATGACTCCTATGCCCGTCCAGAAGATCCGCAGCATCCGCAAAATGATTTCGATAATTACGCCCCCGGGGTCAATGACGACGCTTCAGGAGTGGCGGCCCTGCTGGAGATGGCCAGGGTGTTCAGCCCTTATGAATTTGATGCCACCATTTATTTTGTCGCCTTTTCCGGAGAGGAAATCGGACTGGTGGGAAGCACGTTAATGGCCCGGAGAATGAAGGAAGAAGGAAAAAACATCTGCGGTGTCATCGGCCTGGATATGCTCGGAAACATCCAAGGCGGTGACGGTTTTATTGAAAACCAAAGAATCAGGGTTTTCTCATCCGGACCGGACGATTCGCCCTCCCGGCGCTTGGCCCGTTACGCCAAAAGAACAGGTGAATATTATTCTCCTTCGGCAGAAGTGCAGCTGATTTTCCGGGCCGACCGTTTTGGGAGGGGAGGGGACCACACTCCCTTTGTTTTAGAAGGATGGCCGGGTGTCCGCATGATGGAAGCCAATGAGAATTATTCCAGGCAGCACACTGTTCACGACACTCTGGAGAATCTTTCCCTGGATTACTGCACCCGGAACATTCGGATTGCGGCGTCGGTTTTGGGTTCACTTGCCGCCGCTCCTCCCTCTCCTTCCATCACTACCGAACAGGGCCGGCCGATGCTGGGCCGGGGCGGAAGCGGGTATGACGCTCATTTAAAATGGGAACCGGTGGACTGCCGGGATTTGGCTGCTTACAAAGTTTACTGGAGACGAACATCAACACCCTTTTGGGAGCATTCAGTGGAAGTCGGTCTGGAAACGGAATTTATCCTTCACCATCTCAGTATCGACGAATATGTGTTCGGAGTCAGTGCCTTGAACAAAAAAGGGCATGAAAGCATTATTTCCGCCTATGTGATGCCCCCCCGGCAAAAAAGGACATATTCATCCAAATCGTAACAAAACGCCGGAAACCGTCACTTCGATTTATTTGACCTGGTCTTTGCCGGATCCGGATCTCTCACGGGGAAGAAGGTTGTCATCCAGCGTAAGCGGGTCAAAACTGAGGTCATTTGGATCCAAAGGTATTTTTGTCTCAGGATCACGCCGGGCTGTCCAGGACACCGTTTTGCCGTTTCCGGAAATCCGGGCGGTTCCCCGCATGACGTCCCCTGAAGCCGATCCCTCGAAGTCCCAATTCTGCCCCGAAAAACGCATAGAAAAAGAAATCCGGCTTCCCGTCAAAGTCACATTGCTCAGAATGACATCGGAACCCTTTATGGAAGCGCTTCCTTGAGGAAATTGGAAAATCTGTTCAAATTGAAACATCTCCGGGTGAGATCCATTCAGGGGAGTATTAAAACTGACATCCCAGACACCGGTGACATTAGCGGGAACAACCCAATAATAAACCATATGAATTTGTTCGTCGTCCCCAACTTGGATGGACTTATCCTCAAGCCATTCCTTCATGCTGAAATCATGGGAAATCACTCGTGTTCCTGGTTTGACCTCATCCAAAAGTTTCGTCCGCAGTTTCACATTGACGGACGGAAGTAAATACAAAGTCACGATGGATGCTTCATGCAGATCGGTCTCAAACAGGTTTTTATGATGGAATTCAACTAAATGTTCCACTCCGGCTTTCCGGGCGCCTTCCCGGCTCTCCTTAATCCTTTTCGGGTCGAGATCCACTCCCACTCCGCGGATACCGTACTTAACGGCCGCTGTGATTAAAATACGGCCGTCCCCGCACCCCAGGTCATAAAGAATATCATCCTCGTTGATTTCAGCCAGGCGCAGCATCTCCTCCACTACCGCCATGGGAGTGGGAACGTAGGGAACATCCAGCTCTTCATTCTGGCGGTTTGCAGCCAGGGGAGAAAAAACGAGATAGGCCAAAGCCACTGTCGACAAAACTATTCTTTTCATGAAAATTCTCCAATCTTGCATATTTTTATATCATT
This sequence comes from Candidatus Aminicenantota bacterium, assembly GCA_046483285.1. Lineage (GTDB taxonomy): Bacteria > Acidobacteriota > Aminicenantia > Aminicenantales > Aminicenantaceae > CAYRTV01. Next base: position 3,275 of record JAWODN010000066.1, read on the forward strand.
TATAAAAATACCTCGCAAATCCAGCTAACTTGAATGATGAACGGGCCGAATTATTTTTTTATGAATAGATCAGGCTAAGCGAAAGGCCGGTCAATAGAAGGGCTGGGCTGGGAGAAATATTGGGGCCCTTTCTCTGTCATATAAAAGCAATCTTCAATCCGGATACCGAATTCATCCGGCATAACCAGCATGGGCTCATTGCTGAAGCACATCCCTGCTTCCATGGGCCTTTTATTTCCTTTTACCAGGTTGACCCACTCATGTCCATCCAATCCAATTCCGTGGCCGGTCCGGTGAGGACAGCCGGGGAGTTCATATCCCCCCGGAAAACCATAATCCTTGTAGACCTGCCGTGCGGCGGCGTCCACATCCTCACAGGGAACACCGAAGCCGGCTCTGGCGAAAGCAGCGGTTTGGGCCTTTTTCGCCAGATTCCACATTTCCACTTGTCTTTGAGAGGGTTCTCCAAAAACAATGGTGCGGCTGATATCGGACCGGTACCCATCCACGCCGCAGCCGCCGTCCATAAGAATGAAATCACCTTCCTTAACCTCATAACGCTTGATGCTTCCGTGGGGATAAGCGGAAGCCTCAGCGATTTGAGCTCCTATGCCGCCCGAAACACCTAAAGCTTGATGGGCACGGGAGGAAATATCTCTGATATCAGAACCGGTCATGCCTTTCTCGATCATGGCGACCGTGGTTTTATAGGCTTCGATAGTGATATCGGCCGCTTTTTGCATCAGAGCGATTTCCGCTGGAGATTTAATCACCCGGCATTCCACGGTCACAGGGTCGGCGCTGACATATTCCAATTGAGGGGCTCTTTTACGGATACCGTCATGAAGAAAAAAACGCACCCGCTCTTCCATTCCGATTTTACCGGTACGAATGCCCCGGTCCTGGAAAATTCCCGCCACCCGCTGGTAAGGGCTTTCATGTTCTTCCCAGGTGCGGATATCTTCTCCGAACCTGATCTGTTCCATGGCCCGGTCCAATTCAAAAGCCGGACAGACCCAGCCGAGCTCGCCTTTAGCGGGAATCACAAGAGCGAACATCCGTTCACTGTTCCACCATCTCACGCCGGTGAAATAAAACATGGTCGAACCGGATTCCATATAAACGGCCTGGATTCCGTTTTCGGCCATCAGCCTTTGAGCTTTTTCGATCCGCTGCCAGCGTTCTGTGTCGCTTATAGGAACCACGTTTTCCGTCATGGGTTTTAAGCGGGAGATGGGTTGCGAAGAAAAAGTAGAGCCGTTTGGGGCAGTGGTGCAGGCGTTGTTTAAAAAAGCCGCCCCGGCCGCTCCGGCAGAAAACTTCATGAAATCTCTGCGTGAAAAACTCATAAATATCTCCTTGCCTGAATTATACTAAAAAACTTGATCATTTCCTCAGAAAATCAATTCCTTGCGGCCACGGGAGCGAGAGAAGGACCGCTCCGCATCAACCCCGGCCCGTTCATCATTCAGGTTGATTTGTAATAATATCTGAAATATCACAAAATTTCAATAAATCCAAGGCGGAAGTTTTCTTCCCGCCGGACCGCCCATCCCTGAGGGCCGGGATGGCCGCAGATGCTGTGAGATCCGGCTCGTTTGAAGGCTGAGCGGGCACGGTCCCTCTCCGCAGGAGGAGGGAAGCAAAGCCGGAATCGAATCGGATGTCCTCGCTGGGAACATCCGCGTGGCGGCGATTCATCTCCCGCTCCCATGGCCGCGAAAATTCGGTTTTCAAAGGTATAGATCAGGATATAAAAAACTGTTCCGGCGGGACCCGGAAAATTATTTTTTGTTTATCATGAGCTGATTCCTTATAATACATTCGTCACCCTGATTTAATGTTAATTCATGAAAGGATTCACATGTCTTTATCAGAGGAAACACTTCAGTCTCACCGGAAATCTTTAATATTCCATATCTCAGCCATGGCCGGTTTAATTGTTTTGGTGATTGCGGTTCTGATGCTTCAGCGGTCTGGAGCATCACGTCTTTTATCAGAGAGTCCGGCTCCCGTTTTGCGCTATTTATTTTATGCGGCGGCGGTGGTGACGATATTCACTGTGCGACTCCTCCACAATGCCTTGATCCGAAGAGCGCTTCGCGGTCATCCCCAAAAAATCCTGAACCGGCTTCAAAAGGCCTCCATATGGACGGCGGCTCTGTGCGAAATTCCAGCCCTGTTGGGGTTGATGTTTTTTTTATTGACCGGAACGAGCCGTGATTTTTATTTCTTGCTGATTCTCTCATTGATTCTTTTCTTCATGTATTTTCCTAAAAAAATCCAATGGCAGACAGCGGATGGGAGAATAAGAGCAAGCCGGACATGAAAATTCAATTTCTCGGCGCCGCCCGCCAGGTCACCGGTTCCTGTTACCTATTGGAAGCCGGAGGGCTGAAAATATTGATTGACTGCGGGTTGTATCAAGAACGGGAATATCTGGAACGGAATTGGAATCCTTTTCCTGTTTACCCCGGGAATATCGATTACATATTACTGACTCATTCTCATCTTGATCACTGCGGTCTTGTCCCAAAACTGGTCCATCAGGGATTTGAAGGCACGATTCTGACCACTCCCGCCTCCATCGATTTAACCGAAATCATTTGGCTGGATTCCGCCCGGATTCAGGAAGAAGACGCGGCGTACAAGAAGAAAAGGCATGAACGGGAAGGCCGCCGGGGGCCTCACCCTGAAATACCTCTCTACACGGTCGAAGATGCTGAAAGATCACTGCCTTTTTTAAAGCCCCTTTCTTATGAATCTTATCACTCGCTGAATGATCAAGTGGCCATTCGTTTTCACGACGCCGGACACATTCTCGGAGCGGCCATGATCGAAATCCATATTTATGAAAATCCCAAAAAATACAAGCTGATTTTTTCAGGTGACATCGGTCAGTGGGATAGACCCCTGGTCCGGGATCCCTCCATCATCAGCAGGGCTGATTATGTGGTCATGGAATCAACCTATGGCGACCGGAACCACCGGGATTCCGGTAATGTGGAAAAAAAACTGGCGTCAGTGATCAATGAAACCTACTCCCGCAAAGGGAAAATCGTGATTCCGGCTTTTGCTGTCGAGAGATCTCAGGAGCTGTTGTTTTATATCAGTAAATTAGTCCGAAAAAATGTGATTCCCTATATGAAAATTTTCCTGGACAGCCCGATGGCCGTAAACGCCACAGGAGTGTTTATGAAATACCGGCAGTATCTGGATGAAGAAACCCTGGCCATGTTCCGGAGCGGTGAGCCCCCCTTTGATTTTCCCGGCCTTCAGCTGGTGAGAAGCCGGGAGGACTCAAAAGCCATAAACAGTCTGAATGAATCCTGTATTATTATGGCGGGATCGGGAATGTGCACCGGCGGCCGGATCAAGCACCACCTGGTTCATAACATTTCCAAGCCGGAATCCACCATTCTTTTTACCGGTTATCAGGCAAGAAACACGTTAGGGCGGCAGATTGTCGAAGGAAAGCAAAATGTCCGGATACTGGGGCGGCAATGGGACGTCAAGGCCGAAGTGGAGGAAATCGACGGGCTTTCCGCTCATGCCGACCGAAGCCAGCTGCTGAAATGGTTGTCTTACCTGGAAACTCCGCCGCGCATGCTGTTTCTCACCCATGGAGAAGAACATGCGGTTTTCAGTCTGGCCGAAACCATAGATAAAGAAATGGGATGGGATATCGGAATTCCCGAGTATGGACAATTCTGGACGCCGGAGAAAAAAATTTTCCAAAGCAGGCAGTCTGAACGATGAACGAAGCAAAGTTATTTTCAGAAAAACCTTGCCTGCCTTTGAAAAAAAGGCATAAAAAGATCAGTGTCATTTTTTCATGAATTCATTATGAGTAACACACACTACGAACCATGACAATGACTTTTGAACTGTTGCCATGGGAGCGGGATGATGGATCGCCGCCACGCGGATGTCCCCAGCGAGGACATCCGCTCCGATTCCGGCTTCGCTCTCCTCTCCTGCGGAGAGGAACCGTGCCCGCTCAGCCTTCATACGGGCCAGCTTATCCATCATCCCGCCCCCATGGCAACAAAGAAACCATTTTCTAAGTAATTCATCATGAGTATAACACACCGCGAACCATGAAAATGATCCCAATGTCATTCCCGGACCGGAGCGCTTTTGAGTCTGTCATTCCGAAGCACGCCGTGCCTTTGAGTGTGTCATCCCGCGGTGCGAAGCACCGAGGGATCCCTTACTGCTTCGTCTTGCCGATGGGTTCCGCTTTCACGAGGCAGGAAGGGATTGCCACGGCTTGCTGGCGCAAGCCTCGCAATGACAAAGCGGCATGTCGTCCTGAGGAGCGGAGCGACGAGGGATCTGTGAGTGCTTTCGCCAGGCCGTATGGACAATGGGTTGCCAATTCAAAGCAGTCCGGGATCCTTCGCTCCGCTCAGGATGACATTAAATTAATGAAAAGTCGTCACTTCACTGCGACGAGCCGCAAGCCGGCAGATGGGGTGAGATCCGGCCCGCCCGAAGGGTAAAAAAATTGCGATTAAAATAAAAATCTGGATAATGAAAAACGTTCAAGATTGAATTCTCTAAAAAATCATGCAAATACAAGATAAAAGAAATTATGAAAACATCGCCATTTTTTTATGAATTCATCATGTATAAAGCTCACCAAAAAGCGATGAAAATGGGGAGAAGGGTCCCGTCACGGCTTCATCCTCCAGCCGTGCCGCGACTGACGCGGATTTTGAATAGGATTTCACTTGAGGTATGATTTATTAACGGAATGAGGTTAATACGGCTTTATGGAATTCAGATGTGGCTGAAGCGACCTTGAAGATTTAGCCTTCTGAGGGCTGTGTTTGAGGGAACCCGGCGAAGCCGGGCTGCGAGCATGTTTGACCCACGGACGGGGGGAGTTGCGCAGCAGCCGAAAACACAGCGCGAAGAATGGCGTTAAAAATCTGAAGGGAGC
>JAWODN010000070.1:0-27448 GCA_046483285.1 Candidatus Aminicenantota bacterium
CAGCGTTCATTCTCATTACGGCCTGCATACTCGCCAAGTCGCCATGCGACCCTCTTCATCAGAGGCTTTGAAGATTTCGTCGCCTCCACCTTCACTCCGATTGCTTCCGGCTGGAGCGACCTTTGCCGGGTGGGGTTGTCTCCCACTGAAGGTTCGCGCCTTCTCACGGCGCACTGAATAAGCCAGGCTAAATAAAACAATAAATCAATAAAACAATAAATCATTGATATATGTCAAGTATATAATATAATAAATATTATTAAAAAAAAGAAAAAAGTGATGAAACGCAGCAAACCCTTTTTTGGGGCATCAAAAATCTTATAAATAAGGAGGCAAGATTTGAAAAAAAAATGGATGGTATTGTGTGTGAGTGTATTGCTTATGGTCCCTTTTTTAAACGGGATCATCTTTCCGCAGGATCTGCACTGGGAACTGGCGAATGCCGATGATGACGCAAAAATCCTCTCCCAAAAAGAGCGCAAAGAAATTTTCAACCGATGGCTGGAGTGGCGGCTTGATAACATCATTCCCGCTCTATTGGAAAAAGAAGAGATCGACCTGTGGATCATCATGAACTATGAATATGGAGAAGATCCCGTATATATGTCCATGGTATCCCGGCCCGGCATAAATGCCAGGCGGTTGTCCATTCTCATGTTTCACATGCGTGAAGACGGGTTTCACAAGATTACCGCTAACTGGCATGGAACCGGCAGTTCCGGCCCGTTTTATGAGGAACTTGAAATTGACCGGTCCAAGGGAGAGCGCGGCCAGTGGGAGGCTCTTTCTGAATATATCCGGGAACACGATCCCCAAAAGATTGGAATCAATGAATCCGAAAATTGGGTCGCCTTTGGAAATGGATTGACGGCCGGCCTCAAAGACAAGTTCACCCGGTCCTTGACCCCCAAATACAGGGACCGTTTGGTATCCGCGGAATATCTCTGTGTGGGATGGCTGGAGACGAGAAGCCCGGAGCAGATCAGTGTATACCGCCATATCGCGGGAATCGGACATGATATCATCAAGGACTTTTTCTCCAACAAAGTCATCACACCCGATATCACCTCTACGGATGACGTGGTGTGGTGGGTCAGAGACAGAATGTGTGAATTGGGCTTGGAGCCCTGGTTTCAGCCTTCGGTAAGAATCATCCGATCTCCGGCTGACAAAGCCAAATACGGTGAAGATGACAAGATTATCCGAAGGGGGGATATCGTCCATTGCGACGTCGGTTTCATCTACTTGGGTCTATGCACGGATCAGCAGCACAATGCATACGTTTGCCGGGAAGGTGAAAAGGACGCACCACCCGGAATCAAAGAGCTCCTCCGCAAGGGGAACCGCCTTCAGGAAATTTTTCTAAAAGAATTTAAGGAAGGAAGAACAGGCACAGAAGTTCTGCTGGCGTCATTGGCGAAAGGAAGAGAGGAAAACTTGAATCCGCGTATATATACTCATCCCATCGGAGTGCACGGGCATGGAGCGGGAACGGTTCTGGGAAGAACGGACAGGCAGGATGGTGTTCCTGTGCGGGGTGATCACCCCTTGCATGTCAACACAGTTTATGCCATAGAACTCAGTGTCGGTCACCGCATTCCTGAATGGGACAGCGCATTGGTGACTATGGGCCTCGAAGAACAAGCTGTCCTTACTGAAGAAGGGGCCTATTGGCTGGATGGCTACCCAAGAAAATTTTACCTGATCAAATAAACCGGAATTTGAACGGCCGGGGTGTCTGCAGATGCGGGACTCCGGCTATGATGAGGAGCGGCTTCACCGCAAAAGCCCTCCAGCACGGCAGAAGCGGTGAGGCGGGCCCGCGCTTCAGTTAACAAAAAAAAAGAGCGGACAACGGGATTCGAACCCGCGACCCCGAGCTTGGGAAGCTCGTGCTCTACCAGCTGAGCTATGTCCGCTTCTTCCGTAAAATGTATCGGCAACCGGCTTTTTTGTCAAGAACTCCGGTTTGTTAATGGTGAACACCTCGAACGCCGTCATCCGGATTTGCCTATCGCGGGCCGGGATGGCGGAAGGTGCGAGGCGCGGACCGTCGCCCGCTCCCATGGCCGAGAGGAATCGTTTTTCTAAGGTGCAGGTCAGGCTGACCTGGTTTTAGAGATGCTTACGGCCTGTTTATTGACATCCTCTCCCGGTCTTTTTATAATCGGCTCCTCATCCAAGGCCAAGGAGCAATGACATGCTGAAACAAGAGTCCAAGAAAACAGAAAAGGATAATCCTCCTGAATTCCAAATCTCATCGGAAGCATCCACCATTGGAAGCTCGCTGGCCCTGGAAGGAGATATCACCGGAAGCGGAGATTTGAACGTCCAAGGCCGGGTTAAAGGCACCATCACTCTTGAGCATAACACCCTGGTGGTGGCTTCCACCGGCAAGGTTCATGCGGATATCCGGGTGAAAAACATCGACATCCAGGGATACGTGGAGGGTAAAATCCACGCCGCCGGCAAAGTGTTCATCAGCAAAAACGGCCGGATGAGCGGCGACATCACGGCCCGCCGGATATCCATTCAGGACGGCGCCCAATTCAAGGGCAGCGTCAAAATGCTGTCTTCCGGTTAGTGCCGGTAGTAATTCTTCGGTGTCTTGGTGATGACGTAATCCACAGCCGCTTCGATGCAATCCCTAAGCGCTTTTTCCGCCGGGGTGTTGCTGAAACCGCCCAGCGCGACCGGAAGTCTGCCCACCCGGGTGGCTCCCCCGGCGCCGAAACTGCTGGCTTTCCCTTCAACCGAAGTGGCGGCAACAACCTGGGATGTTTTGGCGTCAATAATCCGGATGTCAATAGCCATATGGGCTTTTTTCACTCCTCCGCCCACGGAGACTCCCAGAACCCTTGTGGCGCCTCCGACACCCTCTTGGGAGGCTTGAAATTCCGTAACCGCGGCGGTGATGATCAAATCAGCGCCGTAGATCTCCCCGATCGGAGCTTCGGTGCCCTTTTTGACCCGGCCTGAATCTCCCAGATCCTGCTCATCCATAACCGCACTCAACTGTTCTCTCTCCAAAACGATATAACGGTTGGAATTAAAAAGAGCGGTGGTCAGCATATCCCTCATTCCATCTCCGATCTGGGACCAGCCCACACCGAACATATTCATCCAGCTGCGCGATCCTCCGCCCCGGGCTGTTTTATCTTCAAATTGCCCTACAGCCAGGCGGGCCTTGGGTCCCATGTAATCTTCAGCCTGGGCTTCACTGATGGAAGGTCCTCCGGTGGATGTGACTCTGGTTGTGGTTCCGCAGGAATATCCCCAAAAAACACAAACCGCAATGCCAAACACAATGATTATTTTTTTCATCTCTTCTCCTTTACATATTAAACCGGACTCACCCCTGAGAAAACAGACTTCTCTTGGCCGTGGAAGCGGAAGATGAATGGCCGCCGTTCAGAAGTCATTTTCATACTTCGTGGTGTGATAAACGAGCACCCCCGCATCCGCGGCCATCCCCGCCCGCTTATCATCCAGGTTCATAGATGTTTTGATTATAGAGGCTCTTCCAATGAAAAGTCAATCCATCCAATCGATTTTCATCCACCCTCCCATTTCTCCCATTCAACCCACATTTGCTATAATGATTTGTTATGAAACCATTTAAACTGCACTCAGACTACCAGCCCATGGGGGACCAGATCTCCGCCATCGCTGAAACCATACGTGGACTGGAAAAAAAAGCCCGGCACCAGGTGCTGAAGGGAGTGACGGGGTCCGGGAAAACCTTCACCATAGCCAATGTCATTGAAAAGGCCGGGCGGCCGGTGCTGGTGATTTCCCACAACAAAACCTTGGCGGCCCAGCTTTATCAGGAGTTCAAACTCTTTTTTCCTGAAAATTCGGTGGAATATTTTGTCAGTTATTATGATTACTACCAGCCGGAGGCTTTTATCCCTGCGTCCAACACCTATATTGAAAAGGAAGCCACCATCAATGAAGAAATCGACCGGCTCCGGCTTCACGCCACCAATGCCCTTCTGCAGAGGCGCGATGTCATCATCGTCGCTTCGGTTTCCTGTATTTACGGTATCGGAGCCCCGGAAACTTATTATTCCATGAGCTTTGAGCTTGAAAAGGGACAAATGATGCCCCGCCGGAAACTTCTCCGTAAGCTCACGGACATTCAATATGAGCGCAATGAAAATGAATTCAAGCGCGGGACTTTCCGGGTGCGCGGAGACATTGTGGAGCTCATTCCCTCTTATGAAGACCATGCCTACCGTTTTGAATTGTCGCAAAACCGCATTAGCAGAATTTCCCTTATAGATCCCCTTCTCGGCGGAACCCTTCAGGAACTGGATAAAGCCTTGATATATCCTAAAACATTTTTTTCCACCCCCCAGAATATCCTCGATTTGGCTGTGGAGGAAATCGAAGAGGAACTGGAAGAGCGAACCGAATTTTTCAAGGGGCACGGCAAGCTCATTGAAGCCAGCCGCCTCGAAGAACGAACCCTGTATGACCTGGAAATGCTGCGGGAATTCGGATGGTGTCCCGGCATTGAGAACTATTCCCGCTTTCTCAGCCGCCGCCTTCCGGGAGAGTCTCCCTACACCCTGCTGGATTACTTTCCGGAAGATTTCATCACCATTATCGATGAATCCCATGTGACCGTCCCGCAGATCGGCGGCATGTACTTCGGAGACCGTTCCCGCAAACAAACTTTGATCGAGCATGGATTCCGCCTGCCCTCCGCCTTGGACAACCGCCCGTTGAATTTCGAGGAATTCCAAAAACGCACCGGACAAACCATTTATGTCTCCGCCACCCCCGGGAAATTCGAATTGGAACAAACCGCACACAGGCCCATTGAACAGATTATCCGCCCCACCGGTCTGATCGACCCGGAAATCGAATTGCGTCCGGTCAAAGGCCAGATCGATGACCTGTTCGGTGAAATCGAAAAACGGACTCAAAGAAATGAACGTGTTCTGGTGACCACCTTGACCAAAAAAATGGCTGAAGACCTCTCCCGATATTATCACGATCTCAGTGTCCGTGTGCGCTATCTTCACTCGGATATAGATACCCTGGAACGTATTGATATTTTAACCGACCTGCGGAAAGGGAAATTCGACGTTTTGGTCGGAATCAACCTGCTTCGGGAGGGATTGGACCTGCCGGAGGTCTCGCTGGTCGCGATTTTAGACGCCGACAAAGAAGGCTTCCTCCGCTCCTCCACTTCTCTGATCCAGACTTTCGGACGGGCCGCCAGAAACATTTCCGGAAAAGCGATTCTATACGCCGACCACATGACGGATTCCATCAAACATGCGGTGGAGGAAACCCGGAGAAGGCGAAAGATCCAAAAAGAATACAACCGCCGGCATAATATCACTCCTCAAAGCATACGCAAGAATATCGATAACATTCTCAGGAGCGTTTATGAACGGGATTATTTTCAGTATCCCCAGACGGCTGAAAGCAAAAAAGAATATCTTTCCCCGCGCAAACGGCGTGAACGCATGGAGCAGCTGGAAAAATGGATGCAGCAATCAGCGGCTGAAAAGGAGTTCGAAAAGGCGGCAAAATACCGGGATGAACTCAAGAGACTTCAAAAAATGGATCTGGATCTATAATGGAAAAGAAAATGATTCCAAATGACCAGCGTATCCGGACCATTTTTTTATTGAATGAGTCAGGTGATCTGTGAGTCAAAAATCAAACCTGGAAAAAACAGCGGATGGTTTTCCTGAAAAACCGGGAATTTATTTTTTCAAAGACTCCCGGGGAAGGGTGATTTATATCGGCAAGGCCCGTTCTTTACGGAACCGTGTGCGTTCTTATTTTTCAGTCACATCCGACCGCAAAGTCAAAAATATCCTTTGCGAGACCGAACGCATCGATTTCATCCTCACGGATTCAGAGCGGGAAGCCGCTTTTCTGGAAAACAACTTCATCCGGCAGCATCAGCCGAAATTCAACCTCAGGCTGAAAGATGATAAAAATTTTCCCTACCTGAAAATGACCATTCGGGATGATTATCCCCATGTGGAGCTCAGCCGCAGAGTTGAACCGGACGGAGCCAGGTATTTCGGACCCTTCAACCCTGCCCGCCAGGCCAGAAAAATCATTTATGTTCTGAACAGATATTTCGGCATAAGAAGCTGCAAAGAGGATCTTTCCAGGCACAGAAAAAGAGCCTGTTTAGAATATGATATCAAGCAGTGCTCCGCGCCGTGCACAGGGAGGGTTACCCTTGAAGAATACCGGGAGCGGGTCCGGAACGCTCTGCTGCTCCTGGAAGGGAAAGTGAACAAACTGATTCCGCAGCTTCGGGATAAAATGGAGGCCGCGGCAGCCGGCCAGGACTTCGAACAGGCCGCTCACTGGAGAGATCTGATCCACACTTTGGAGCAGATTAAAGATAAACCTAAACTCATATCCGTCAAAACCGAAAATGCCGATATATTCGGTTTCCATCATAAAAACAGCCAGGCGGCGGTATTTGTTTTCCATATGCGGGAAGGGAGAGTCGTGGAATCCAGCGGATGGACCTTCACTCAAAAAGACAAGGAATCAAAGGAGTCCATACTGGCGGAGGGCATCCGGCGTCATTACCTCAAAACGCAAGAAATTCCCCGGAACGCCTCCCTTCCCTTCTCTCCGGCCCGGCTTCCTGAGATATCGGCTGAAATCAAGGACAGGACCGGAATACGCATTGAATTTCAGGTCCCTCAAAAAGGCAGGAAAAAACGCCTGGTGGAGCTGGCGGCAAAGAACGCGGCCATTTTGCTGGAAAAGGAAACCAGCCGGGCCCATCCCCTGCACCAGCTTCAGGAACGGCTTGACCTGCCTGAATTTCCCTCCCTGATAGAAGGAATTGATGTGTCCAATACCAGCGGTGAAGGATCAGTAGGTTCCCTGGTGGTTTTCCAAGACGGCCAGCCCCGCAAAGATTTGTACAGGAAATATAAGATTCGGACTGTAACAGGCCCCGATGATGTTCACAGCATCGCGGAAGTGGTCACCCGCCGCTATTCCCGCCTGCAAAGGGAAAACCGTCCGCTCCCTAATTTGATTTTAATAGACGGGGGCAAGGGCCAACTCAGCGCCGCCCGCGCCTCTCTGGAACAACTGGGGCTGGGCGACCGGCCGCTGATCTCATTGGCCAAGCGGGAAGAAACCATCTACAGGCCTGGGCGCCGGAATGGAGTTCAGCTCGATCTGTCTTCCCCGCCCCTGCTCCTGCTTCGGCATATTCGGGATGAGGCCCACCGCTTCGCTGTCACGTATCACCGGTGGCGGAGATCCCAAAAAAGCCTGGGGTCGCTTCTGGATCATGTTCCCGGCATAGGGGCCCGCCGCAAATCATCTCTTTTGAAAAAATACCGGGGGTTGGAAGAAATCCAGTTGGCGCCGGAAGAGGACCTCCGCGCCATGGTGGGGAAAACCGCCGCCCGCAATCTTAAAGAAAAGCTTAACCGCCTGGATACCACAAGCTCATAACTGCACGGATAATCAGGGACAACAAAACCGCCGTGCCGGTGTTCAGTCCCATGGAAATCAAGGCCCACTTCCTCCCCACCTCTTTCCATATAATGGCCACCGTGGACAGGCAGGGTATGAAAAAGCTGACAAAAACCGTAAACACCAGCAGCTGCTGATGAGATATCACGGTCATCAGGTTTTGATAAGGGACTCCCAGGGCCTGCAGCATCATGATCAAGGACAGTTCCTTGCGGAGAAAACCAAAAATCAAGGTCACTCCCAATTCTTGGGGAAGCCCCAGCAAATCCTTAACCAGCGGAGACAGAATCCAATTGACCACGCGGTCCGCACCGGCGTACTGCATAAGAGCCAAAACCATACTTCCGGCGATGAGAATCGGCCACGCGAACCTCACAAAAGATCTCAACTGGAATAAGGTTTTATGATAGATGTTTTTCAAGGATGGAAGTTTCAAGGAAGGTATTTCCAAAATAAGCCCCGGAGACGGAGTCCGGAAAAAAAAGGACAGCATTCTTCCCATAACTCCGACCAGCAATAGATTGATAAAATAAAAACCCAGTGCCCAGAACGGGCCCAAATAGAAAGCAACCAAAGCCAAGATAATGACGGTCCGGGCGGAACAGGGAATAAAAGGAATCAGCAGGGCGGTCACAATCCGGTCCCTTCTTGATTCTAGGATACGGGTGGCCACCACCGCCGGAACATTGCACCCGAAACCCAAGATAAAAGGCGATACGGATTTCCCGTGCAGCCCGATTTTGTGCATGAAGGTATCCATCAAAAACCCGACCCGCGAGAGGTAGCCGATATCTTCTAAAAACGCCATCAAGAACAGCAGGGGAATGAAATAAGGCAGAACGATGGCCACTCCTCCTCCTACCCCTTGAAGAAGTCCATCCATGGCCCAAAACAAGAGCCCGCCTCCGAAAATATGGGCCAGTGTTCCCCGCAGATTTTGGACCGGCTCCAAAAGCCATTCTTCCAAGGGACCGGCGACCTTGAATATAATGAAAAAGAAGCTCACAAACACCGCCAGCAGAATAAAATATCCCCAGAAAGGATGCATGATCACATCATCTATCTTTTCCAGCGGGCTGCGGCGGACTCCACGCCGCACCCGGGAACTCTGCTCGAATATTTTCATGGCCAGATGATGACGCTCCGCTGCGATAACCTCATAAGCAGGAACATTGTGTCCTTTTTCCAATTCCTTGCGGCTGCTCTGGACGGCCTGATTCAATCCAGGATCAATGACGTCCAGCATCCGGTTGAAGAACAGTTTCTCCATTTCAATGGCCTTGATGGCGGTGAACCTTTTGTTGGCCACCACCGGAAAATCTTCCGGAAGTTCTTTTTCGACTTTGGTGATGGCTTTTTCCACATCCCTCGACCATTCCAATGTGCGGGCCCGCCGGCAGGTCCCTAAACATTCGAGGGCTTTATCCATCAATTCCTTCAATCCTTTTCCTCTGGGAGCTATGGTGGGAATGACCGGAACACCCAATTTTTCCTGGAGTTTTTCCACCTCTATCTCAATGCCTTTTTTCCCGGCCAGATCAAACATATTCAAAGCCACGATCATCGGATATTCCAGCTCAATAAGCTCCAGGGTCATTTCCAGGCTTCGCCCCAGTATAGAGGCGTCCACCACATTGATAATCAGGCTGGGCCGCTCGATAAAAAGATGGCGCAAAGCGACTTTCTCCGCTTCATCCGAAGGATTCAGGGAATAGGTCCCGGGCAGGTCGATGATGTTGACAATTCTTCCGGAAACATTCACCCGGCTGTGGGAATGCTCCACGGTGGTGCCGGGAAAATTGGATACTTCCGCCTTAAACCCGGCTAAGGCATTAAACAGGGTGCTTTTCCCGCAGTTGGGCTGTCCGATAAAAATAATATCGGGATAATTATTCTTTTCCGCCAATGACCTCGACCAATATTTTCTGGGCGATCCCCCGGCCTACCGCAACCGTTGAATCAGAATTTATATTGCGGATTAAAACCGGGCCGCCCATGATGCTTTTAGAATCCAGATCAATAATATCATTGATATGAAAACCCAGAGAAAAAAGGCGGCGGCGGACTTCGGAGCCACCCTGTATGGCAACGATTTTCAAATGTTTGCCCCGGGGGGCTTGTGTTAATGTCATCATCTTTCCGTCTTTGAATCCGCTTCTTCTGCTGCCTGACGCTTTCCTTCCGCTGCAAAAGAAGCCGGTTATTCGTTCAGGTTATTTAACAGAAGATGATAAAGAAACATGGTAAAAAATGCAACCATCAGGGGATATTCACACCGCAGCGCGACACCGAGACCACTGAATCCAATTGACTTTATCACCCCGTTTCTGTTACAAAATAGGGAAATGCTAAACTTATTTATACGAAAGATTTTCGGCACTAAAAACGAACGCGATCTGAAAAAAGTGCGGCCGTATACAGCTGCGATAAATGAACTCGAGCCCCGAATCCGCGAGCTTGATGACCAGAAACTGCGGGCGAAAACCTCGGAATTCAAACAAAAACTCGAGCAGGGCGCCACTGTTGATGATATTTTGATCGAAGCTTTTGCTGTCGTCAGAGAGGCCGCCCGCCGGCGGCTGGGAATGCGGCATTTCGATGTTCAATTGATCGGTGGAGTGGTCCTTCATCAAGGCAAAATCGCAGAGATGAAAACCGGGGAAGGAAAAACCCTGGCAGCCACCCTTCCGGTTTATCTCAATGCCCTGGAAGGAAAGGGCGTCCACCTGGTCACGGTCAACGATTATTTGGCTAAAAGGGATACGGAATGGATGGGCCCGGTATACACCGGTCTCGGCCTCAGCGTGGGAGCGATTCAACATGATATGAATGAAATGGACCGCCAAAGGGCCTATCAGAAAGACATCACTTACGGAACCAACAATGAATTCGGATTCGATTACCTTCGCGATAACATGAAATTCCGGCTGTCCGACCTGGTTCAGCCCCGTCATCATTATGCCATCGTGGACGAAGTGGACAGTATTCTGATTGATGAAGCCAGAACCCCGCTGATCATTTCAGGTCCCACCGAAGAATCAACATCCATTTATTATAAAGTCGACGCCCTGGTCCGGAAGCTGAAACGGGAAAGTCATTTTCGTGTGGAGGAAAAAACCCGGACTGTTGTTCTGACGGAAGAAGGGGTCGCCGAGGCTGAAAAGCAGCTTAAAATCGAAAATCTCTATGATTTAGCCCACATGAACCTGATCCACGCCATCAACCAGGCCCTGAAGGCTCATCACCTTTTCCGGAAAGATGTGGATTATATGATCAAAGAGGGCAAAGTGATTATCGTGGACGAATTCACTGGACGCTTGATGCCGGGGCGCCGCTACAGCGACGGACTCCATCAGGCTCTGGAAGCCAAAGAAAAAGTCCGTATTGAGGCCGAATATCAAACCCTCGCCTCCATCACCTTTCAGAATTTTTTCCGCATGTATGATAAATTGGCCGGAATGACCGGAACCGCCATAACCGAGGCCGCGGAATTCCACTCCATTTACGGACTGGATGTGGTGATGATTCCCACCAACAAACCATTGATACGGAAAGAATATGACGATCCCATCTTCCGCAGCGCTGAAGAAAAATGGAACGCCGTGGCCGAAGAAATTCTCGAGAATCATGAAAAAGGCCGCCCGGTTCTGGTGGGAACCGTTTCCATCGAAAAATCCGAATACCTGAGCTCTCTCCTGAGAAAAAGAAAAATAAAGCATAACGTTCTTAATGCGAAATATCATGAAATGGAAGCAAAAATCATCGCCCAGGCCGGGCGGGTCAGCGGTGTCACTCTTGCCACCAACATGGCCGGGCGCGGAGTGGATATCCTTCTGGGAGGGAATCCTGAATTCCTGGCCCGGGATGAATTGGCAAAAAAAGGTTTAGATCCAACAGATCCGCCTGAAGATGAATTCAGCAAATCTTTAGAGAAAGCCCGGGAAATCACCCAGGCAGAAAAAGAAAAGGTGCTCTCCCTGGGCGGGCTCCACATCATCGGCACCGAACGTCATGAAGCCCGGCGCATCGACAATCAGCTGCGGGGACGCTCAGGCCGTCAGGGGGACCCTGGATCTTCACGCTTTTACTTGTCTCTTGAAGACGACCTGATGCGCATTTTCGGGAGTGAAAAAATTTCAGGATTGATGGGACGGGTCGGAATGCAGGAAAACGTTCCTATTGAGCATTCCATGGTCAGCCGCGCGATTGAACGAGCCCAAAAACAGGTGGAAGCCCAAAACTTCTCCATCCGGAAGCATTTACTTGAATACGACGACGTGATGAATAAACAGAGAGGGGCCATCTATACCCTTCGCCGGGAAATCCTCCAGGGTAAAAATATGAAAGAATATATCCAGGAACTGGTGGATTCCCTCCGGGAATGGATAATGGAAAACCATACTTCCCCGGAAAAATCTCCTGACGACTGGGATATCGAAGGATTCCAAAAAGCCTTCCATGCCCAGTTTGGTATAGACACCGCAGAGTTGGATATAGACTGGGAAACCGTCAACTACCCTGCACTTCAAGATAAACTGGACACCGTGCTGAAAAAGGCCTATGAAGAAAAAGAACAAATTTTATCCCCGGAACGCATGCGGGAATTCGAGAGGATGATCATGCTCCAGATCATCGATTCCCAATGGAAAGACCATCTGTTGGCCATGGACCATTTGAAAGAAGGCATCGGTCTCCGGGGATACGGGCAGCGGAATCCGCTGGTGGAATACAAAAAAGAAAGCTATGAAATCTATCAAGCTATGATGGACCGGATCGAAGAAGAAACCATCAAATATCTGTACTTGCTTCAGCCGGTGGAGGACACGCAAGCCCCGGAACGAAAACAACAGGAAATGTATTACCGGCAGCCGAGCAACGCCCCGGCACCCAAAAGCAAAAAAGCCCGTTCCGTCATTCCCAAAAAAAGAAAAAAGAAAAAAAAGAAATAACACCAGGAGGAATCCATGCCGGATAGAAAAATTAAGGAAGGCTTGACTTTTGATGATGTCTTAGTCCTGCCGGCTAAATCAAACGTGATTCCTGCGAATGCGGATGTGTCCACACGCTTGACCCGCAATATCAATTTGGCCATCCCCATTATCAGTTCGGCCATGGATACCGTGACCACTTCCCGAATGGCTATAGCCATGGCGCAGCAGGGAGGCATAGGTATTATCCACCGGAATATGTCTATTGAAAAACAAAAGGAAGAGATCGATAAAGTTAAACGCCACGAAAGCGGAATGATCGTGGACCCTATCACAATGCGCCCGGATAATAAAATCTATGAGGCCAAAGAGGCCATGCAGAAATATAAGATTTCGGGCCTTCCCATCACCGACAGCAACAATAAACTGGTCGGCATTCTCACCAACCGGGATATCCGTTTTGAAACCCGGCTTAATATTCCTATTGAACGAGTTATGACCAAAGATTTGATTACGGTTCCCCTGGGCACCTCCCTGGAAGAGGCAGAAAAATTATTTCATAAACACAAGATTGAAAAAATCCTGATGGTGGATGAAAAGCATAACCTGAAAGGTCTGATCACTTATAAAGACATTTTAAAAAGAATTCAATACCCCCATGCTTCGAAAGATAAATTCGGCCGCCTCAGAGCCGGGGGGGCCGTCGGTGTCTCCGAATTCGACATAGACCGCGCCCGCGAACTGATCGCGGCTCATTGTGACGTCCTGGTGATCGATACCGCCCACGGACATTCTCAAAAAGTGCTGGATCAGGTGAAATTCATCCGGAAACAATTTCCGGACCAGGACATCATCGCCGGAAATATCGGCACGGCCCAAGCGGCCAAAGACCTGATTGAGCTGGGGGTGGACGCGGTCAAGGTGGGCGTGGGGCCCGGCTCCATATGCACCACCCGGATAATTTCCGGAGCCGGAATCCCTCAAATCACTGCTATATCTGATGTTCATGAAATCACCCGAACTTGTGATCTTCCTTTGATCGCGGATGGAGGAGTGAAGTATTCCGGCGACATCACCAAAGCCGTCGCCGCGGGGGCGGACTCGGTTATGATCGGCAACCTCCTGGCAGGAACAGATGAATCTCCCGGGGAGGTCGTTATTTACCAGGGCCGTTCTTATAAAACTTACCGCGGCATGGGCTCGATGGAGGCCATGCGTGAAGGCGGTGCAGACAGGTATTTTCAAGACAGCACTCAAGGAACCGGCAAACTCGTCCCTGAGGGCATAGAGGGACGCGTCCCCAATAAAGGCAGCGCGTCACATATCATCCATATACTGGTGGGAGGGTTGAAATCCGGAATGGGCTACGCCGGGTGCCGGACGATTTCCGAACTCAAGCAAAACAGCCGTTTTATCAAAATCACTCCCGCCTCAGTCCGGGAAAGCCATGTTCATGACGTGGTTATCACCAAGGAAGCTCCCAATTACCACCTGGATTGAACCCCGGCAGTTGATAAAACCAACCGGCTCAGCTTTTGGCCTCCTGGATGCGGTTGTTTTCATCCACAATCAAAATACGAGGCATGTATAAGTCCAATTCCTCTTCTTCCATGATTCCATATGAGGCAATAATCAACCTGTCCCCCACCTTGGCTTTTCGGGCTGCAGCGCCGTTGACCCCCACCGTTCCACTGTCCCGCTCCCCCTTAATCAGGTAAGTGATGAATCTTTCTCCATTGGAAATATTGTAGACGTGAATTTGTTCATAAGGAGCCATCTCTGCTTCTTTCATTAAAGTTTCATCCAGGGTCAGGCTTCCCTGATAATCAAGATTGGTTTCCGTCACCCGGGCATTATGAACTTTTGATTTGAGCATGGTGCGCCGCATAATTATCTCTCCTATAACATCATATTATCAATCAACCGGGTTTCCCCAATAAAAACCGCCGCGGCAATCAGGGTCCGCCCCGGCTTCACTGTGTCAAGAGGGGCCAGGGTCTCAGAATCGACCACAGCCGCATAATCCAGCCGGGCCAAGGGTTCTCCTTCAATTCTCTCCCGAACCAGCGCCTCAAGCCGTGCGGCGGATTTTTCTCCGTTGACAACCGCGTTTTCCGCTGATTTAAGACTTTGATAAAGGCACACCGCCGCTTCTCTTTGACCCGGATCGAGATAACTGTTTCGGGAGCTCAGGGCTAAACCGTCTTTTTCCCTGACGATAGGCATGATCTGCATCCGGATATCCAGGTTCAGGTCCTTCACCATTTTTTTCAATATAACGGCTTGCTGGGCATCCTTTTGGCCGAAAAACGCCAGATCCGGCTGCACAATATGAAATAATTTCAAGACCACGGTGCACACTCCCCGGAAATGACCGGGACGGGAAGCTCCGCATAACCTGTCCTGCAGCTCATGCACTTCCACATATGTCCGAAAATCACGAGGATACATTTCCTGCGGCGGCGGAAGGAATGCATATTTCACGTCTTCCCGCCGCAAACACTCCAAATCGCGTTTCAGGTCCCGCGGATAGCTTTTGAAATCCTCCCCAGGCCCGAATTGTGCGGGGTTGACAAAAATGCTGACCACTGGGCATTCCGATTGTTTCACAGCTTCCCGGATCAAGGAAAGATGTCCGTCATGAAGGAATCCCATGGTTGGAACAAAAGCGATGATTTTACCCGCGCTTTTTTCCCGATGCGCGGCCGCCCGCATAGGCCCGGTTTCCTTGATCAATTTCATTTTTCAATATCCCTTACCTGAATTAACCCGGATGACGAGCGGACCAGGTCATGTCATTCCTTTTCATGATTAAAAAATTCGCCCAGACGGCCGGGATTTTTCAGGTGGTAGGAGTGTTTGTCTTCAGGAAAAACACCGTTTTTGACATCTTGAATATAATTTTGAGCCGCTTCTTCTATGACATCATTCAGACGCGCATATTGCTTCACAAATTTAGGAAGATATCCGTGCGAATATCCGGCCAGGTCATGAAAAACCAAAATTTGGCCGTCACAGTGAGGGCCGGCTCCGATTCCGATGGTGGGTATGTTTAACTTTTTGGTCACTTCAGCGGCAATTTCGCGGGGAATGCATTCCAGCACAACGGCGAACACACCGCCACGCTCCAGATCCCGGGCCTGCGCAAGGATTTCACGGGCTTCTCTTGGATTTTTTCCGATGACCTGAAACCGGCCCAGGTGATGAATGGACTGGGGGGTCAAACCGACATGCCCCATCACTGGAATATCGGCCTCAACCAAGGAGGCGATAAGCTCCAGCCGGCGCGGAGAGGATCCTTCAATTTTCACGCCCCCTGCGCCGCCTTCCTGGATAAACCGGCAAGCGTTTTTTTTGGCCTCCTCCAGGGAAACATTGCAGCTGAAAAACGGCATGTCTCCAATCACCAATGCCCGTTGAGCTCCCCGGCTTACGGCTTGGGTGTGATGAATCATAACATCCATGGTGACTGGAATGGTATTGGAATACCCCAAAACCACCATGCCCAGGGAATCGCCGACTAAAATCAAATCGATTCCGGCGTTATCCAGAATTTTCGCGGTCGGAAAATCATAAGCAGTCAAAGCGCTGATCTTTTCCCGGCCGGACTTTCTTTTTAAAATATCCGGAACCGTAATAGGGGGTCTTGATTTTGCAGTCATGATTTATCCTTTCTCCCCACCCCGCCTTATTGTATCGGGATTGAGGTAAAGTCATTTCGCCTTAGCAACAGTCCCGGCCCGCAAACAGCCCGGGTCATTTGATTTTTCCCGGTTTATTGGTGCCCTTACTCAAAGGCACATAATACAGGGAGCTTTTTTTAAGATGCACCATCTTTTCAATAAGGTCATCAATGACCTCATGATTGTTAAAATCCAGTTCATCCGCTTTGACCACCAGCAAGGGTGTGGCTTGGTAATTGAAAAAATAATAATCAAAAGCTTCCAGCAGGTCTTCCAGGTATTTTTCTGAAATGCTTTTCTCCACCCGTTCTCCCTGGAGGGAAATCCGCTTCATCAGTGTCGGTTTGGTTATCTGAAGATAAAGGGTTAAATCCGGCTTGGGGATTTTTCCTGAAAATATACTGAATATTTTTTCATAAACTTGAAGCTCCTCATCGGACAGGGTTTGGTAGGCGTAGATTTTATCCTTCTCAAACAAGTAATCACAAAAAATCCTTTCCGTGAAAAGGTCCCTTTGAAGGAGACCCGACTGTTGATGATAGCGGTTAACCAAAAAAACCAGCTGGGCTAAAAATGCGGAACCTTCTTTCTCTTCATAAAACTCTTTCAAGTACGGATTGTCACGGCGGTCACAGACAAGTTTTCCTCCGATTTTTTCCGCCAGCTTTGCTGCCAGTTCCGATTTCCCGCATTTTAAAATCCCTTCAACAGCAATATGACGATAAGAAAATTCTCTTTTGGAGAAATCTGACATTCTCAAGCCCGGTTAACTTTTTTTTCACTCTTACTGAACTTCGCCTCGCATCTGCGCCATCCCGGCCCGTGAACAAGCCGGGTTAAGCGAATCAACAATAACGGATAAACCGCCGTAAGTCAAACATATCCGGCCCGGTGCCGGGGATGGATTTGATCCGTCCATTCAGAATTCAACAGGATGTTTTTTCACCGTTTCAGTGAGAGCTTATTTCACTTCTCTTTACCTGGAATAATGATCCAAGCCACAATATAAAAAACAAACACAGGGAAAAATGCCGTCACAATAGCCGCCGCTACAAAAATCAATCTCAACAGCGAAACATCCAAGTCGAAATATTGAGCCAGTCCGGCGCAGACGCCGCCGATCATTTTTTTGCTTTTAGAGCGGTATAATTTTTTCGCCACAGTGGTCCTCGTTTCCGCGCCGCAAAACTTCCCGGATATACGGGGCCGTTTTCACCCGCCTCGTATTGACGTTGTCAGCCGGGAGTTATCAATATACAAATTTTACCGTTCGCATGCAATCCCGCTTTCCTTTTCCGTTCTGGGACCCTATAGGCACGAGCACCCCGCATCGGCTTAAGCGAAGGGCTCTTGTTATTTCCCCGGTCTTCTTCTGCGAGGAACCCCTGCCCGCCGTGCCGCCTCTCGCACAGACTTTGAATAAGGGTTTCATTTGAGATATGATTTCGGAATGATGTTGTTGCTTTATATGGAATTCAGGTATGGCTTGTGCTCCCTTCAGATTTTTAACGCCATTCTTCGCCCTGTGTTTTCGGCTGCTGCGCAACTCCCCCCGTCCGTGGGTCAAACATGCTCGCAGCCCGGCTCCGCCGGGTTCCCTCAAACACAGCCCTCAGCCTGACCCATTCATAAAAAAATGGTGATGGTCTTTTTATGAGCATTTTTTCAGAGGAATGCAACGAATTTCTGAAAATGACAGCTGAAACGTTTCTGCTTGCTTTTTCCTTTCATTATAATTGCCATTTTTTTACCCTTCGGGCGGGAATGTCACTTTGTCATTGCGAGGCTTGCGCCGGCAAGCCGTGGCAATCCCTTCCTGCCTCGTGAAAGCGGAACCCACCGCCAAGACGAAGCAGTAAGGGATCCCTCGGTGCTTCGCACCGCGGGATGACACACTCAAAGGCACTCTGCTCCCCGGGACGATATGCCGTTTTGTCATTGCGAGGCTTGCGCCAGCAAGCCGTGGCAATCCCGGCCCGTGAATAAGCCAGGATCGAAGGCTAAATCTTCAAGGTCGCTTCAGCCACACCTGAATTCCATATGCCGCAAGAAAACCATTTTCCAAGTCATTCATCATGTGTATAATACACCGAGAACGATGAAATCACTTTTGAACTGTTGCCATGGGAGCGGGATGATGGATCAGCCGGCCCGTATGAAGGCTGAGCGGGCATGGTTCCTCTCCGCAGGAGAGGAGAGCGAAGCCGGAATCGGAGCGGATGTCCTCGCTGGGGACATCCGCGTGGCGGCGATCCATCTCCCGCTCCCATGGCCGCAAGAATTCGATTTTCCAAGTCATTATTCATGGCGGTTTTGCCGCCCGCGACAAATGAAAATGTTCATGTTTGATTCTTTCAGAGGCCTTCTTCTTTTCCCGCCCCTCTTGCCTTTCCCGCTTTTCTCGCCCTCTTCAGACCAGATAGACCAGATAGACGAAATGGACTGTTTTTGTTATTTTCGAATTATAGGTCAGGTTGAATCAATTATAAGGAGGCAAAAATGACACAACCCGTTCTCATTGACGGTCATTGGCGGCAGCCCAAAGATCCCGCCGGAAGTTTTCAGCCGGAGTCCCCGGTTGTCGCCACGAAACTGCCTGAGGTGTATCCGGTTTCAGGGTTCAAGGATCTGGAGCACGCCGTCCAGGCATCCATGAAAGCCGTTCAGGAATGTCACCAATCTGATCCGCAAGAACGGGCGGAATTCCTGGACCGGTTCGCTGAGAACATCGAGCAAACGGCGGATACCCTTGTTAAAACGGCATCCATGGAAACCGGTCTCCCCATTGAACCCCGCCTCAAATCAGTCGAACTTCCCCGCACCACAGGTCAACTCCGCCAGGCTGCCGCCGCCGTCCGGGACCGCTCCTGGTGCCGGTGTATAATCGATACTAAGTTAAACATCCGGTCCATGTACGCCTCTTTGGGAGGACCGGTTGTGGTCATCGGGCCCAATAATTTCCCGCTGGCGTTTAATGCGGTTTCAGGAGGAGATTTCGCGGCCGCCATCGCCGCCGGCAATCCGGTTATCGCCAAAGCTCACCCCAGCCATCCCGGAACCACCAAAGCCCTGGCAGAAACGGCTTTCCAGGCTCTGCAAAAAACATCCCTTCCCCGCAGCATGGTGCAAATGGTCTACCACATGCATCCCGCTTCCGGCTTGAGGCTGGTTTCTCACCCGCAAGTCGCGGCCACCTCTTTTACCGGAAACAAAGCCGCCGGCCTTCGTCTCAAGGAATCCGCGGAAAAAGCCGGAAATCTCATTTATCTGGAGATGTCGAGCATAAATCCTGTCATTATTCTTCCCGGTGCCGTGCGTGAACGGGGACCGGAAATCGCTGGAGAGCTTTTCGCTTCCTGCACCCTGGGTATGGGACAATTCTGCACCAATCCCGGCGTGGTGATCTACGTGGGCGGCCATGCCGGTAAAAATTTCACAGTCTCTGTCCGTGAAAAATTTTGCGAGGAACCCAAAGGCGTTTTGCTGAGTAAAGAAGTGATCCGCGGTCTAAAAATATCCCTTAGAAGATTGCAGGATTCCGGAGCCCGCTTGCTGGAAGGAGGAAAGCCTCCCCGCGGAGAAGGCTATCGTTTTCAAAACACCCTGCTTAAAATTTCCGGAAAAGAGTATCTAAAAAGTCCGGATGAACTTCAAACCGAGGCCTTCGGACCCTCGACCCTGCTGGTGGAGGCTGAAGACGTCACGCAAATTATGAAAATTATCGAAACCCTGGAAGGGAATCTCACCGGAACCATCTACAGCCATTCCGGAGACAGGGATAACCAGGATTATCAGCGCATTGAACCGCTGCTTCGCCGAAAAGTCGGACGCCTGCTCAACAACAAAATGCCGACCGGTGTGGCTGTGACTCCGGCCATGCACCACGGGGGACCTTTTCCGGCCAGCGGGCACCCCGGATTCACTTCTGTCGGAATCCCCCCGGCTATCTGGAGATTCGCGGCGGTCCATGCTTATGACCATGTCCGGGAGGACCGGCTTCCTCACGAGCTCAGAGATAAAAATCCAACCGGAAAAATGTGGAGATATATCGACGGCACGTGGTCACAAAGGGATATTTAAACGTCATCCCCCCGCCACCATGTGCAGGACTTTCACATCCGCGCCGGAGGGGATCTCGGTTCGATCATAATCTTTTCTCTTCACCAGCTGACCGTTTATTTTGACCACCAGCAAGCGAAAGGTGTAATTCATCTTTTCCAGGAGACGGGTCACAGTCATGCCCTCCTCCCAAACAACAGGGCGGTTGTTGACCGTGATCATTTTTTTGTCTTTTTCAGGCCGGAACTTCACCATAAAAGACCTCCAGTCTCAATCACTCCGGCGGCATGCGTGCTGCAAAGTTATTCCAAATGCGGCTTGATCACCTCAATCAGCTCCGGGAGGTCCATCCCCAGGTCTTTCAGATGCTCTATAGTGGGGACGCCGTTTTTGGTCCAGCCTCTCCTCTTGTAAACCGCATCCAGGAGGCTTTCATAACGGTCTTCCCTGTATTTCCGTAGAATCTGCAATTTTTCTTGGGTGGATTTGCCTTCGGGATCCACTCCGACATCTTCTTTCAACTGCTTATCGTATCGCTCTTGCCGGGATTCATATTCCTCTTCGGTCACCGGACCGGCCGCCCGGTAAGGCTGGGCATCATGCTTTCGAAGTCCGTAGCCGCGGCGGATATTGAATATCCGCTGGAAATTATAAACCCGCTCGGACTGGCGGATAAGTTCATCTTTATCGATATTCTTCCCGGTCACCGCGTTGAAAATGGTGACATAATTATCCAAATGTTCAGGGACTTTCTCCGGCTCATCAGTTTCCTCATTACCGATCGGCTCCACATCATTCCATGGGAGTTTGCACAATCCCATCAGCCCGAACCAGGTGCGGAACATGGGAAAATAGTGCAGCGCTTCGGCTTTATCTTCAAAGGAAGGAATCTGATTATTGACCATGTCCATGAAAATGACCCAGGCTTCATCATGCTGAGGACCTTTGTTGGTCATAGCGTATCCGCCCTGCTGGGCCAAGGACTCCTTGGACACATACTGTGAATATTCCAGCCCTTTGTTTTCCATGCCGATGGCATTCAATAATCCGGGATCAGCCCCGTTTTCTTTGATGAATTTTTCTTTCATCTTCCGGACACCCAAGCCCACAACAGGTCCGAACCCTTCGCCCCGGGCTATTTGGTGAAGAACTTCAAGTGCCGCCTCCGAATTGCCGAAATTCAATTTCAATCCGCCGGTGGTTTTTTCATCAATAATGCCTTTTTCAAAACATTCCATAGCAAAGGCCGTGGCGGTTCCGAAAGAAATGGTGTCAATGCCGTAGGTGTCGCAATAAAAATTCAACTCCAGAATCGCATCCACATCAAATATGCCGCAGTTGGCCCCCACGCCGGCAGCGGTTTCGTATTCCGGACCTTCCACCGCCACCTTCTGCCCTTTGTAGGGACCGGTTTTTAATTCATAATTTTCCGCCACCTTGCAGCAGGACATCATGCATCCCACCCAGCAGCCGTCCGGGACTCCCTGAGTGAATCTTTCCTTGAATTTATTGGAGCTGATATTTCCGGCATCCGGATGAGACCCGTACTGGAAGTTTTTAACGGGCAAAAGATCGTATTCATCCATGATTTCCATCAAATGGGCCGTCCCGACCTGACGCATCCGATTCTGCTGGTCATCCAGTTCCTGGATCTCCTTGCGGAAGCGCGCGCCGCGCTCCACAATCGGCTTCATATCAGCGACGCGGTTCAAGTCCGCTTTCAAGCCGGGTATCTTGGCCACGAGAGCCTTGATATGTTTATCCCGGAAAATGCGTCCGATTCCTCCGCGGCCGGCCTGTTTCACCCGGACTTCCTTCCTTTTGCCGTCATACCAGCTGAAGTTCAACATGCCGATAAAGGCATGTTCCGCGCCGCGGCCGGACGAGACCACGGACACATTGCGTTTGTCTTTTTCATCATCCGCGTACATTTCCGTCAGCTGCTCCGCCAGGATATGGGTATCCACAGCTTCCTCCGGCGCCTCTTCGATGCTTACTTTTCCCTGGGCGGCGTCTATAACAATGATAACATCTTTCTCGGCTTTTCCCTGAATTTCAAGAGCGTCGAAACCCGAGAATTTCATATAAGGCCCGAAGTACCCCCCCACATTGGAATCGATAACGATATCCGTCATGGGGGAGATGCTCACCAACAATGATTTCCCGGTTCCGGAATACTGCGTGATTCCGGCGATGGGCCCCGGAGAAATCACGATTTCATTTTCAGGATCGTCCCATTGGGTATCCGGTTTGGTGGCATCCCATAAGAGCCTCAATCCGAATCCTTTTCCGCCGATGAATTTTTCCTTCATCTGATCGCTGACCGGTTTTTCCTTAACGGTGTTATCGTTCAGATTGATATACAAGGTGCGGTTGTTGTAACCCCGCTCCAATTCACTTTTTTCATATGAATATTCCTTGAGAAGTTTATGCTTGGACTTTAATTCCTGAACATCCATTCCCTGTCTCCTTTTTAAGATTTCTTTTGATAAAAACTCATCTCTATTATAATGTCAAATGACTCTTGACCGCATGCATATATTAACATGCATATATTAACTTTTTTAAGCCGGATAATCAATCAAGGATTTCAGGCAGAATAAGATTTTCATGAATGAAAGAAATGACCTTGGTTCCGCTCAGAGGCCTTTGGTCTATATCCTGACCGGAAACATTCATTCTGGAAAAACCACTTTTCTCCAATCCGTGTGCGCCGTATTGAAGCAAAAAGGAATGCGGCTCAGCGGTCTACTCAGCCGCAGCCTTTATTCCGGGGATAAAATCCGGGGATACGACGGATATGACCTTGCGGATGAAACGGTCTTTCCCTTGGCGCGTATCCTCACAAAACAAGGAGACCTCCGCTGCGGACGCTTCGTCTTTCTCTCCCACGGCCTGGAAAAAGCCCGGCGGGCCCTTTTGAAACCCGGGAAATTCGATTGGACGGTAGTGGATGAAATGGGGCCCCTGGAGCTTGACCGCCGGGGATTCTGGTCCCCGGTGGCGGAACTGCTGCACCGGCGCCGCGATCTGCTTCTGGTCATCCGCAGGCCTCTGCTTGCGGACTTCATCCACATTCTCCCTCCACCTGATATGATCTTTGACATGAGCCGGCCGGATTTATCAAAAACAATAGTGGAAACACTGCTTAAGAAACAGTTGAGATAATGGCTGCCCCGTGTCTTTCATCTGAGGCAGCTCCGGCCCGTGAATAAATCAAGTTCATTCAACCGGGTCAATTAAATATAGTTTTTCCTGCCTGGGGTAAAAAAATTCGAATCCTTCCTCTGTCATAAATGCGTTCTCTTCGGTCCCAATAGTGATCTTTTGACCGTTCCATTCAGGGATTTCTGTGGCGGCAGAGGATTCGACGGCATAATAAGCGCCCAATCTAAGGGGGTAAGTGGTCCTCACTCCATATCTGTCCGGCCAATGAGGATTTATCATAGCGCCGATCCCATGCCCCGGAATCCCTGTGGAGTGGGAATAGACACGCCCTTCTATGCCCCATTTTCGGCATAAATCTTCCGCTTCCTGTTTCAATTTGTAACCGATCTTTCCCTCTCTCGACACTTCCAAAATGGCATCCTGAACCTTCAGGGAATTCTGAAAAGCTTTTTGTATTCCTTCCGGAGGCTCGGATTCGCCGGGCCTCAAAACATAAGCATTTTTCTGGTAGTCCGTATACAGACCGGCATAAATTATTCCAATATCCGTATGAACTATATCTCCAGGCTTTATAACCAGGTCATCACTCTGTTCAACATCTCCCTTCCGCATCACTCTGACGATAGGATGAAACCACGTTTCTAAATTTAATTCAGCCAACCGGTCATAAACATACCATCGAGCCTCGCCTATTTTCGTTTTTCCGGGAATAATGGCTTTATGACTGAAAACCTCCTCATGAATTATGCGGGTGATTTCAGCAGCCTTTTTGAAATGTTCCATTTCGCTGGAAAGTCTGGTGTCCAGAAAATCTACGATCAGTCCTTCTGCAGACACAAGCCTTTTTTCGTATTCAGGCCCTATGGATTCAACCAGGAATTTCTTCATGGCCACAGTCAGTCCGTCACACATGGGAATGGTTCTGGAAGTATTGATTCCAATTTTTTGGGGATTTAGTTCTTCTATGATTTCCCGCAAGGCCGGTTTTAATGAAGGGCCTTTATCTCCTTCTCCTCCATGATAAGATACAGTCCTATCCCATATTCTGCTTTCCCGCGCTAAAAACAGATGAGTTCCCACCGCGATTCTTTGGAGTTTGTCAGAGCCGTCATCAAAGAAGATATAAGCGTTTCGATGCCCGCCGGTCATGGCTTTGGTGTCTTCAATATAGTCCAAAACAAAGTCCTTATTGAACTCCCTTGACATGATGACCCAGCAATCTATCCCGGCTTTCCTCATAGCGGGGAGAAGCAAAGTCCCGACTCTTTCCGCATTCAAATCAGCTGAAATTTCACTTCTGTTTTTGATGGAGGGCACTTTGATCTCTTCCGAAAAAACAGCGGTTTCATTAGTGAAGATGAAGACAAATGCCAGAAAAAGAATTTTAAATTTAGCCGTCATTGCCATGCTCCTTTATGCCTTTTTTATTTCCCATAATTTTATTACCTGCCGTCTATCTTGTCTATCTGTTTTATCTGGTCTGAAGAGGGCGAGACGCGCCCCCTCCCGCAGGCCCAGCTAAAAATTAAACAAATGATTGACCTTGATCGCCAAGGCTCTTTCCATCATTCCCGGGGAAAGATCATTAACCATACTTTGCTCATTATAAACCACATAGATATGGCTGCCCGGCTTGTATATGAAGTGTAATCTTATATTCATATTCAACTCATCAATATCACTGTTCCACTGTATAAGACTCATTAAAACCAGTTTTTTTGAAAAACTGAAAATCAGCCTGTTTCGAAGAAGATGATTCACAAAGGCTCCTTGAGGTAAATCAATATCGTTATAAATAATATTGAATTCACTGTAAAAATTACTAAAAGGCCGGAATCCTGTGATTAAATTTACCATCTTCCCGTTCCCCCCATAAAAGCCGCCATATCGATATTTGATCTCACCATATATATTTCGGCTCTTATCACTCTGATAATCCGCTTCCCAGTATCGCAATTTATAATAACCGATGGGAATGGAAATGCTTTCCTGAATATTAAAGGTTTGATCGACGAACTCATATTTATCATTCCATTGGAATCCAATATGGCCCCCGTTTATAAATTGCACCATCATATGGCTGTGATAATTTCTTTCCAGAATTTGACGGTTATGATCTTCGATATAGGTGATATTAATGTGAGGATTCAGTCTTCGAACCCCCGGCAAATCAGGTTCAGGAGTGTACCCAAACAAAGCCTGAAGCTCTCTTATTCCGGTTCGCTTATAGAAACCCATTTCCGCATTGAAATTATCTTGAATATCAAAATAATGCCCTCTGAACTCCAAAGAGTCACTGATCCATGTGACCGCAAACTTTTTGGCTGAATTTTTTCCCTCTGTATGCGGGGAATCGGTTAATGAATAATATCCGTTTACAGATAAATCTTGTCCGAAATGAAAATCACCGTCAAAAGCAAAAGCCCGGTTATAATCATTAAAAATCCCGGACTGCCTGTTGGTCATCATAAAACCAACAGCCGAATTTTTTAAAACATCTTTGCTCAATCTGAATACTGAGTAATTGTTGGAAGAAACCATTCCCTTTTTTTGAGATTGGAGGCTTAATAACCCCAAGTTAAAACTTCCTAGTCTCCCGGCGATTTTAGCACCTCCCAAAAGAGGAATTTCCTCCCTTTCCTCGGAAATCCCGATCTGCCGGCTGAAAAAAATCATAGAATCCTCGGGGCTGCCTATGCTGAATAAGGCCTGATTATCCAAAAAGAATTCCCGCTTTTCGGGATAATAAAGATCAAACCGTGTCAGATTGATTTGCTGATTATCAGCTTCCACATGAGAAAAATCCGTATTTCCGGTCAGCTCCAAGGTTAAACCCGAAGCGAGACCATATTTCAGATCAACACCCATATCAAACGAGTTGTTGACATCAAGAAATTCATTTTCATTTCTTTGGATCAGCTTTCCCCCATATATATAAGGCTTGACATGAAAGTTAAGTGATTTATTCAATTCTTCCGCAAAATACAGCGGCCCGGAAATCGAAACTTTGGTCAATTTTAAATTCCTGGGAAGAGGAACCCAGGTGGAAGCTTCATTCTTTCTTCTTATATTCCTTAAAAAATTCAACCCCCACGTTGAGCCGGCTCCGGATTTGAACCTGAAGTTATACAAGGGAATTTTGACCTCGGCAAACCATCCTCTCTCGTTTATGGATGTTTCCACCTCCCAAACCGCATCCCAACTCTTATTCACATTAGGATTATCGTTCCTGGATCCGCCTTCTCTTCTTCCTTCTTTTCTGATCTGAAGATCAGACTTGGCGCCGATGGGATTGATGATAAATATATATCCATTTCTTTTATCATAAAAAGTGTCCAGCATTATTTCGAAATGATCATTGTCGACCAACTTCTCGCTGTCTCTTCGTTTAACATTGGCGATAATTTTATTCGGCTCGGAATCAAAGCATTTGATTCCGAAATAGATATTTTCATGATCAAATAAGATTCTGACTTCGGTTTTTTCCGATGCCGCTTCTCCTGTATTGGGCTGTCTTTGAATGAAATTTTCGGCGACGGCGGCATTTTCCCATATTTCTTCATCCAGATAACCATCCAGTTTAGGCGGAGAGTTGACCCATAAGGCGCGGATACTGTGCCCGGCTTGAATGGATTTATCTCTCTGCTTATAACCAGAAGCATATGAAAAGGGCATAAAAACAAAAAATAAAAATATAACCGCCTTCACGAAAATTTGATACCTTTGTTTTCTTTTTCTTCTCATTTCTTTTCTCAACCATATAAATATCACTAGGGGGATGGTGCACTCAGAGACCTCTTGTTTTTCTTCAACCCGCGAAGAGATTGAAATAATGGAGAACCGGCTATGCGTTTTTGTAACGAATCAGGCCGGCTGACCGAATACAGCCTTATTTAATCAACAAGAATTTTTTCTGGTAACCGTCCACCAGGGCCATCCCCTCTTCAGTAAAGACACCTTGATCTTCAAAGCCGAGGGTCAACTCCTGATTGTCCCATTCCGGTATATTTGTTGTTATACTGAACTCAATGGCATATACCGTATCAGGATAAAGCGGATATTCTCCGCGCATTTTATATTGTTCCGGCGCCCGGTGGGGTGGCCGGGAGTCCATAGAAGCCC
>JAWODN010000049.1:0-8795 GCA_046483285.1 Candidatus Aminicenantota bacterium
ATCTCTTTGAACGAAACGCCCCCGCTTAATCCGGTCCCCAACGCTTTGAGAAAAGCTTCTTTGGCCGCAAACCGGGCGGCATAACTTAAAGCCGCGTTTTTTTTGCCATCACAATATTCCTGTTCCAGGTTCGTATAGATGCGCTTTTTGAACCGCTCGCCTTTTTCAAGCAGTTTTCGAATGCGGCCCACTTCAATGATATCAATACCTATCGCCGCAATCACGTTTTATTCCTTTCCCGGCTCCCCGGTTTTTTCCATAGTGATTCCGGTATATCCGAAAAAGAGAGAAATCACCGGCACGAAAAGATTAAAAAAGGCATAAGGAAGATAGATCAAGGGATTCACCCCGAGAGTAGCCCACATGAACGCCCCGCAGCTGTTCCAGGGAATCAAGGGAGACGTCATTGTGCCGGAACTTTCCAGTGCGCGCGACAAATTTTTGGGATGAAGCTTTTTGGCGTCATACGCGCTTTTGAACATGCGCCCCGGCACCACGATGGCTATATATTGATCCGCTGCGATAATATTCATCCCCATGCAGCTGAAGATGGTGGTCGCCACCAAAGATCCGGTACGCCGCACCCGCTTCAGCAGGGCGGCGGCCAGCACTTTCAACAGACCGGTCCTCTCCATAATCCCGCCGAACGACAGCGCGCATATGATCAAGGCCACGGTTTCCATCATGCTCATCAATCCTCCCCGGGTGAGGAGATCATCCACCATAATGACTCCGCTTTTGGAAACATAGCCGATTTGGGCGGATTCAATCACGGCGCCCAAGGACCGGGATTGAAAAATCATGGCGAAAATTCCGCCTATCCCGGCGCCTCCCAGCAAGGCCGGCAGCGGCGGAACCTTCAGGACAACCATCACGATAACCAGAACCGGCGGCAGCAGAAGAACCGGATGGATGAAAAACTCCGTGTTTATAGTGGACAGCATGATGTCAATATTCTGAGACTCCAGCACCCCGCCGGAAAAACGGGCACCCAGGAATCCAAACACAATCAAAGCGATGATATATGCCGGCACGGCGGTATAAAGCATATGCCGGATATGGGAAAACAAGTCCGTTCCCGCCACAGCCGGAGCCAGGTTGGTTGTGTCGGAGAGGGGCGACATTTTATCGCCGAAATATGCCCCGGAAATGATGGCTCCCGCCACCATGGCCACCGGAACCCCCAGTCCCTGACCCACTCCGATAAGGGCCACCCCCACGGTTCCCGCTGTTGACCAGGAAGATCCGGTTCCCAGGGATATGATGGAGCATATGATCATGGTGGCCCCCAGAAATATCCCCGGAGACAAGGCTTGCAGTCCGTAATAAATCATGGCGGGAACGATTCCTCCGGAAATCCAGGTTCCGATCATAATCCCCACCACCATAAGAATTAAAATCGCGCCCATGGCCAGGGTGATTCCATGGACCATGCCTTCCTGAATATATTTCCAGGAATACTTCAGATAGACGGCCAGGGCGGCGGCAACCCCGGCAGCCAAAATCAGCGGAATATGAGGGGGCTGTTCAAGAATAACGATGGTGACGAATAAGGCGGCCACCAGGAAAACAACCGGAATGAGGGCCAATCCCAATCCGGCTTCTCGTGGTTTTTCTGTCATGCTAATCCCTCTTTATCGATCTGACACAGACCTTAAGCCTGAACCCGGCCATAGAAAACAGCCGGCTCGCCGCAGGGACGAATGCTCAGGGAAACGCCATTTTATGGCAAAGCGGGGCAAAAAGCAAATTCGGGCTGACCCGGCCTGCACCAAGAAAATCGATTCCTCACAGCTATGAGAGAGAGCAATGAACAGCGCCTCAGATCCTCACGTCGCTTCGCTCCTCAGGACCCCGCCAAAATGGCACGGTGTCACCGCAATTTTTTTTATGAATAGGTCAGGCTAAATAACCTGAATTATTCACGGGTCGAGATTGCCGCAGATGCGAGGCGCAGGGCATGAAGCCGTGGCACTTCACTGCGAATGCCCTGCAACAAAGCAGATGCGGTGAGAGTCGACCCGCCCGAAGGGTAAAAAAATTGCGATTAAAATAAAAATATGAAAATGAAAAACTTTCTATTTGAACTTTCAATAAAAATCATGTTAATTGCTGATAAAAAAGGGATTGCAAAAACATCGCAATTTTTTTATGAAAAGATCAGGTTGGATAGAAGAAGGTCGAAAACTAAATCGTAGAGTAGAACTGGTACACCTTATATTTCAGGTGAAGGACAAGAGGGGGAGACTTTTTTCCAAGCACAAAAAACCGGGGTTAGTTTATCTATTTTTTTCTGTCCAATTTCCGTATTGAAAACAGCTCATAATTCATATTCCCTCATCGCTCCTCTCCGAAATAAGATAAATAAGTAAGGTTCCCCCAATTTCTCCCCAATTCCTCTCCCCATTTCAAAAAAAAATAAGAAAATTTTTGACAAATGAATACTTCCAACTTAAAATAATAATGGTGGGTGGTTAAGCTTGAATATTAAGTATCGGGTTCAGGTCTTAGTTCCGAAGCGTCAAATTGAGCCTTCATAAGGCATTAATGCGGATTATCCGCAGCGCTCTGACCTGAGTAAGAAAACCGCCCACCATTTCATCCCCTTCTCACCCTTTTCTTTTCAGAATCATAGCCAGCCAGAATCATAGCCAGCTTGGCTGATTTAAGAATCATAGCCAGCTTGGCTGATTTATGCTGCTGTAAACAAAAGACTTTTCCAAATCTTTTCCCTGATGAATTTTTCTTAAAATGAATTTACAGGTCCAGAAATCCAATTTAAGGTCGGGATCGCCGCAGATGACGATAATCCTTTAGGCCAATGTCATCCTGAGAAACGTCGTGACGAAGGATTCTTGGCTGCCTCATCGGGAAGGCACGGTTCCGAGCCATTCAGACGAAGCACAAACAGATCCCTCGCTCCGCTCGGGTTGACATATGGGTGCCAAAGATGACACGGAAATTTCCTTAAACTTTAAAAATGAGGCTGAAAATCAATTCTAAGAAAATTCCCTCCCTGAAGAAAAAATAATAATATTTTATTATCAATGATTTAAATCAGCCAAGCTGCCTTCGGGTTACTGTGATAGAGCCTCTGTCGCTGCGTTTCTGATCTGTTCAAGGGCCGAGTCTATCTAAAACATGGAGGTTTGGAGATGCGGGGGGATTTATCATGCATTTTAAATCATTGACCCAGCTTTTTTGGATGTGATATCTTTAATTCAGCATGCTAACGGGTGGGAGCGGGGGAAAAAGGTGAATAATGTGCCGCAAACACAAAAACGAAATTTCTATCATTATCATTGGTTGGCAAGGCGGGTTGACAGGAAAACCCAGCAGGAACCCACCCGGGAGTTGTCAATGTCCGGCAGGCTTGGAAGATATCTGATCCTCAGCACGACGATTGTGTTTTTCTTCTTATTTATGTCAACAGCCAGGGCCGATCTGCGGGAACAAAGACAATCCTTTATTGATGCGGAAAAAGCCTTCAGCAAGGGTCACCATGAAACTTTCAGGAAATTGCTGACTGAGCTAAAAGATTATCCTCTTTATCCCTATCTTGTTTTTCTGGATATTCAAAAAAACATGGGGCTCGACAGGGAAAAAGAGATTTTATCTTTTATAAATGAGTATCAATCATCCCCGCTGTCCGGTCAATTGAGACGATCCTGGCTCAATTACCTGGCCGGGCAAAACCAATGGCAAAGATTGGTGCGGGATTACCGGGCCCCAGCATCCCAAGCCTTGCAGTGTGCTTACGCCCGGGCTTTGATGGAAACCGGCGAGATCGATAAAGCCTGGAACGAGGCGGAAAAACTCTGGCTCCACGGCCGGTCCAGGCCCAAGGAATGCGATCCTGTTTTTGAAGCCTGGCGGGCTCACAAGAAATTGACTCCGGACCTTGTCTGGCAGAGAATCGAGCTGTCCATGGCTCAGAACCAGCCCCATCTGGCCGGTTATCTTAAACGATATCTGCCCTCCAGTGAAAAGCCGCTTGTTGACCTCTGGCTGAATGTTTTGAACCGGCCGGCCGGGGCCCTTGACACGGACTGGTCCAGCGTCGACCGCAGGGTCGCCGGGAAAATTCTGACTCAGGCAATGAGCAAACTGATCCGGCAGGACACACCGCAAGCCGCCCTGGCATTTGATAAATTGAAGGCCGAACAGGACCTCTTCGAACTGGACACATCCCGAATCGAACAGGAAATCGCCCTCTATTTGACATTGAGACGACATCCGCAGGCCGCGAAGCGTATTGACAGCCTCCCGGATCATTTGATGACACCGGCACTCAGGGAATGGCGCATCAGAGCGGCGCTTTCCCGGCAGGACTGGAAGGCGGTTTTGTCGGCTTGGAAGGATCTGGACACCACGCAAAAAGCCACGCCCCGCTGGTTATACTGGAAAGCCAGGGCCCATGAGGCATCGGGCCGTTTTCCGGAAGCTTCAGCGATCTACCGGGAGATCCTTGGTTGTCAAAACTATTTTTCTCTGCTGGCTGCGGACAGATTGAACGAACCATGCCGCATCAATCATCGCCCCTTGTCAGCCTCCGCCGAAGATATCCTGAATTTACGCCGGGAGCCGGGTATCCAAAGAGCTTTGGAACTCTTTTTCCTGGGGCGGATGATCGATGCAAGAAGAGAATGGATTTTTTCGCTGCATGGAAAAGATCCCTCTCAAATGAAAGCTGCGGCCGTCATGGCCCATGACCTGGACTGGCATGACAGGGCCATCGTCGCCGCAGCCAATGCCGGAGAATACGACGACCTGAAGGTAAGATTTCCGCTGTCATATTCGGAACTCATCCATCAATACACCGAGAAAGCCGGTCTCGATCCTATCTGGATATTCGCGCTGATCAGGCAGGAGAGCATGTTCATGGCCGAGATCAGTTCATCGGCGGGAGCCCTGGGTGTTATGCAGATCATGCCCGCCACCGGAAGGAGGATAGCTTCCCTGCTGGGCGAACATTTTCCGCATCGTTTTATGCTCCTCTGTCCTGAAAACAACATCCGGTTTGGAACTTTTTATCTTCGCATGCAATTGAAGGAACTGCAGAACAACCCTGTTCTGGCGCTTGCCGCTTACAATGCAGGCGGGCGCACGGTGCGGAAATGGCTTCCGGAAGAGGACCCGGTCCCGGCGGATATCTGGGTGGAAATCATCCCGTTTTTTGAAACCAGGAATTACATCGAAATGATCTTCACTTACGATGCCGTTTATCGCCAGAGACTGGGACTTGAGCCCGGGAGGTTATCAGACCGGATGCCAGACGTTTTCAGCGAAAAGGCTTTCGTTGAATAAATCCCGGCCGGCGTTGCGGCCTCACATTTTAACAATCTCAACCCGCCTGTTTCTTGCTCTTCTCTCTTCGGTGGCGTGGGTTGAGACGGGAAAGGCCGGCCCCATCCCGACGGGTTTCAACTGCTCCCTGCTTACCCCGAACTCATTGACCAGTTTTTCGACCAATGCATTTGCTTGTGCTTCCGATAAATCAAGATTCATCTCATAGCCGCCGGCATTATCTGTATGTCCCACCACAAGATATCTTCCCGGCGGGGCGGCAAAAAAATACATCTGGATGAGTGAACGTGACGGATGGAATCATATGTACCTGGCTTCCCGGGACAGCGGAAAAACCGAATTGTTCACCCGGGGTGATTATGATGTGATCAGCATTTCCGGCCTGGATAAGGAGCGGGATTTTTTTATTTCTTCTTCTCGTATTTCGCTTTCCACTGCCTGTTTGGGTTGACTTCGTATCTCCGGGACTAATGGAGAAACACCGGGCTCCTCGAATTGACGAGAGATATTCATTGGGATAAAATGAAACAGACGTTCCACTCGGATATCCGCCCATGATTTTAGAAGAAAAACTCAAAGCCCTTGATACCGGCGACAAGGTGCTGATCATGCCCCACGATAATCCGGACCCGGATGCTTTGGCATCCGCATGGGGGTTGTCTTTTCTTTTGGAAAAAGAGCGGGAAATCAATTCCACTATTGCCTACGGCGGATTGATCGGCCGCGCCGAAAACCGGGCCATGGTTCGTGAACTCGGGATTCCCTTGCAGCGCTACCACGACGGTCTCCTCAAAAAACATACGCGGGTGATCATGGTGGACTGCCAGCCCCACACCGGGAACAGCTCCCTTCCGGAAAACGTTGACCCGGATATTGTCATCGACCATCACTCCCGGCGGGAAACCACCCGCCCCAAGCTCTGGAGCCTGATCAATGAAAATATCGGGGCCACCTCCACTATTATCGCCTCCAATTTGAAAAGCACTGGATATAAAATACCCTCCAATCTGGTCACCGCTCTTTTCTACGCCATCAGCAGTGAGACCAAGGACCTCGGCTGGGAAGGGACTCAAACCGATTATGAAAACTACGTATATCTGCTTCCCCGCGTTGATTTTCAGAAGCTTCACCGCATCACCCACCCCCCCTTATCCAAGGAATATTATCAAAGTCTGAAACAAGCCCTGGACAAAAGCCGGGTCTTTGAGTTCGCCGTTATCACACCCATGGGTGATGTTCCGTACCCTGAGCTCCCGGCTGAAATCGCTGACTTTCTCCTGTTCCGGGAAGAGATCCTAATCAGTTTGGCCATGGGTGTTCATCAAAACAATCTTTTTCTCAGTATGCGGTCATTGAGCCGGCGATTTGATGCGGCGGATATCATGCTGGCTATACTGAACGACTTGGGCCGCGGAGGAGGGCATCTGGCCATGGCCGGCGGCAAAGTCTCTGAAATTTCTTCCAACGATATCAACAAAATCCGCGGCACTTTGATAAAGCGCTTCTTACGGGAGCTTTCCATAAGCTCTTCCCGGGAAAAAACTCTATATTAAATGCCCTCACCATTCGACACCTCCGAACAAACCGCCCACAAGCTGGACGCGCAAGATCCCTTGTCTCAATACCGGGACCGGTTCTATATTCCGGAAAACACTCTTTATATGGACGGGAATTCTTTGGGGTTGCTTTGCCGGGAAGCGGAAAACTCCCTTCAGCGGATCTTCAAGGAATGGAAAAATCTCGGAATCAAGGGCTGGATGGAAGGGCGGGTGCCCTGGTTCCATTTCGCTGAAAAAGCCGGGGAAGCCGCCGCCGAACTGATGGGTGCCGAATCCAAGGCCGTCATTATGGGCGCCTCCACCACTGTGAATATTCACACTTTGACCGCATCGTTTTACCAGCCCGAAGGCCGCCGGACAAAAATCTTATCCGTTCTCCCGGATTTTCCCTCCGATCTCTATGCCTTGAAAGCGCAGATTAAACTGAAAGGCGGGAATCCCCGGAAGGATTTAATCCTGGTTCCGGGGCGGGACGGCCGAACTCTGGACGAAAGGGAGATCATCAACCGGATGACCGGGGAAACAGCGCTGGTTTTTCTCTCCTCGGTGTTATACCGCAGCGGACAGCTGCTGGACCTTCCCCGTCTGACCCGGGAAGCCCGCCGGAAAGGCATTCCCATTGGATTCGACTGCAGCCACTCCGCCGGCGTGGTCCCCCATCATTTTGATGAATGGGATGTGGACTTCGCCGTATTCTGCAGCTATAAATACTTAAACGGCGGACCGGGAAGCCCGGCCTTTCTTTATCTCAACCGCCGGCACTTCCAGCGGGAACCGGCTCTGGCCGGGTGGTTCGGCAGCCGTAAACAAACCCAATTCGATATGTCTCCGAATTTTGATCCCGCGCCTTCAGCTGGAGGCTGGCAGATTTCCACGCCCCCTCTTCTCAGCGCCGCACCGCTGGAAGGCAGCCTTCGGCTTATCAGGGAAGCCGGCATAACCGCCGTGCGAAAAAAATCACTTTTAATGACCGAATACCTTTTGTT
Source organism: Candidatus Aminicenantota bacterium (assembly GCA_046483285.1). Taxonomy (GTDB): domain Bacteria; phylum Acidobacteriota; class Aminicenantia; order Aminicenantales; family Aminicenantaceae; genus CAYRTV01. The sequence continues at coordinate 7,853 of JAWODN010000049.1, forward strand.
TTTGGCGGATGAAATCCTCAGCCCCCCGCCGTGCCGTTTCCAAACGGCCACTCCCCGGGAACCGGATAAGAGAGGCGGACACATCGCCCTGGTCCATTCCAGGGAAGCCCTCCGGGTCTCCCGCGCCTTAAGGGCCCGCGGAGTGATCCCCGATTTCCGTCCTCCCGATATCATCCGGTTGGCTCCCTCTCCCCTGTATAACAGCTTTTATGACATATGGAAAGCGGTTCAGCATATTCAGGCTGTCATGGACAACCGGGAATATGAACAGTTCAAACAAAAACGGGACAACGTATCCTGATTTTTTTATGAATTCATCCTGAGTATAACACCACGAATCATGACAATGATCCCCATGTCATTCCCGGACCGGAGCGCTTTTGAGTCTGTCATTCCGGGGTACGCCTTGCCCCGGAATCCCTGACTCGTTGGGCGCGAATAGGACGACCTGAAAAGGTCATTGACCAACCTTGCAGGCTCGACAACCCAACCTGAATTGGGCAAGTTGGACGGCCTCACTGGGTAATTGATGATGTTTTGATGGGAGCAAAACACCAAAAACTCAGGGGGCATTACAATGTCCGAAGACTTAGCAACAACTCATACGCTAGTCGAGCTTGCGAAACGCACGAACAACAAAGAAGTTCTCGACATAGCGTATTACATGCAGCGCAACCCGCTTTTGCAGGACGCGTTGTGGCAGGAAGCAAATGGGATAGACTCTCATGTGCACACCAAAGCATCGGCAATTCCCACCGCCTCGATACGGCGGGCCAATAAGGGTGTTGATCCGAGTGTGGCACAGACCGAACAGGTTCAGGAGCCTATCATCGACATCGAAGACCGCTCAGAGATTGACGAACTTCTCGTCAACAGAGCGCCAAACCCGAGGAAATATCGGTACAACGAAGACATTCTCCATCTCGAGGGCATGAACCGAAAG
>JAWODN010000054.1:0-2610 GCA_046483285.1 Candidatus Aminicenantota bacterium
ATCTCTTTGAACGAAACGCCCCCGCTTAATCCGGTCCCCAACGCTTTGAGAAAAGCTTCTTTGGCCGCAAACCGGGCGGCATAACTTAAAGCCGCGTTTTTTTTGCCATCACAATATTCCTGTTCCAGGTTCGTATAGATGCGCTTTTTGAACCGCTCGCCTTTTTCAAGCAGTTTTCGAATGCGGCCCACCTCAATGATATCAATACCTATCGCCGCAATCACGTTTTATTCCTTTCCCGGATCCTCTGTTTTATCCATAGTGATTCCCGTATATCCGTAAAAGAGAGAAATCACCGGCACGAAAAGATTAAAAAAGGCATAAGGAAGATAGATCAAGGGATTCACCCCGAGAGTCGCCCACATGAACGCCCCGCAGCTGTTCCAGGGAATCAAGGGAGACGTCATTGTTCCGGAACTTTCCAGTGCGCGCGACAAATTTTTGGGATGAAGCTTTTTGGCGTCATAAGCGCTTTTGAACATGCGCCCCGGCACCACGATGGCTATATATTGATCCGCTGCGATAACATTCATCCCCATGCAGCTGAAGATGGTGGTCGCCACCAAAGATCCGGTACGCCGCACCCGCTTCAGCAGGGCGGCGGCCAGCACTTTCAACATACCGGTCCTCTCCATAATCCCGCCGAACGACAGCGCGCATATGATCAAGGCCACGGTTTCCATCATGCTCATCAATCCTCCCCGGGTGAGGAGATCATCCACCATAATGACTCCGCTTTTGGAAACATATCCGATTTGGGCGGATTCAATCACTGCACCCAAGGACCGGGATTGAAAAATCATGGCGAAAATTCCGCCTATCCCGGCGCCTCCCAGCAAGGCCGGCAGCGGAGGAACCTTCAGGACAACCATCACGATAACCAGAACCGGCGGCAGCAGAAGAACCGGATGGATGAAAAACTCCGTATTTATAGTGGACAGCATGACGTCAATATTCTGAGACTCCAGCACCCCTCCGGAAAAACGGGCACCCAGAAATCCAAACACAATCAAAGCGATGATATATGCCGGAACGGCGGTATAAAGCATATGCCGGATATGGGAAAACAAGTCCGTTCCCGCCACAGCTGGAGCCAAGTTGGTGGTGTCGGAGAGGGGCGACATTTTATCGCCGAAATATGCACCGGAAATGATGGCTCCCGCCACCATGGCCACCGGAACCCCCAATCCCTGACCCACTCCGATAAGGGCCACCCCCACGGTTCCCGCGGTTGACCAGGAAGATCCGGTTCCCAGGGATATAATGGAGCATATGATCATGGTGGCCCCCAAAAATATCCCCGGAGACAGGGCTTGCAGCCCGTAATAAATCATGGCGGGAACGATTCCTCCGGAAATCCAGGTTCCGATCATAATCCCCACCACCATAAGAATTAAAATCGCGCCCATGGCCAAGGTGATTCCATGGACCATGCCGTCCTGAATATATTTCCAGGAATACTTCAGATAGACGGCCAGGGCGGCGGCAACCCCGGCGGCCAAAATCAGCGGAATATGAGGGGGCTGTTCAAGAAGAACAATCGTAACGAATAAGGCGGCCACCAGGAAAACAACCGGAATGAGGGCCAAGCCCAAACCGGCTTCTCGTGGTTTTTCTGTCATGATAATCCCTCTTTATCGATCTGCCACAGACCTTAAGCCTGAACTCGGTCATAGATAACAGTCGGCTCGCCGCAGAGGCGAATACGCAGGGAAAAGCCATTTTATGGCAAAGCGGGGCAAAAAGCAAATTCAGGCTGACCTGGCCTGCACCAAGAAAATCGATTTCTCACGGCTATGAGAGAGAGCAATGAACAGCGCCTCAGATCCTCACGTCGCTTCGCTCCTCAGGACCCCGCCAAAAGGGTACGGTGTCACCGCAATTTTTTTTATGAATTCATCATGAGCATAAGACACCGCGAACCATGAAAATGAGCCCAATGTCATTCCCGGACTGGAGCACTTTTGAGTCTGTCATTCCGAGGCACGCAGTGCCTCGGAATCCCTGGCTGCCTCGTATGGGCGGTGGGTTCCGCTTTCACCAGGCAGGAAGGGATTACCACGGCTTGCTGGCGCAAGCCTCGCAATGACAAAGCGGCATGTCGTCCCGGGGAGCGGAGCGACAGGAATCTTAGAGTGCCTCGGCTAATGAGTCAGAACCGGGCTTATCTAACGAAGCCGAATAAGATCCTCACGGCCTGCTTCGCAGGCCTCAGGATGACAGCGGAGCTGTCATTTTCTAACCTGGATTATTCACGGGCCGGGATTGCCGCAGACGACGACAATTCTTTAATTCAATGTCGTCCCGGGGAGCGGAGCGACCAGGGATCTGTGAGTGCTTTCGTCAGGCCGTATGGACAATGGGGTGCCAATTCGAAGCAGTCAGGGATCCTTCGCTCCGCTCAGGATGACATTAAATTAATGAAAGGTCGTCACTCCACTGCGACGAGCCGCAACCCGGCAGATGCGGTGAGATCCGGCCCGCCCGAAGAGTAAAAAAATTGCGATTAAAATAAAAATTGAAAAATAAAAAATGTTCCATTTGATCTTTCACTAAAAACCATGCTTACCGCTGATAAAAAAAAGATTGCAAAAACATCGCAATTTTTTT